>JAIMAT010000090.1 GCA_023511835.1 Bacillota bacterium
GGTTCCAAGCTCGTTTCGCCTCCGGGCGCCCGTTCCACACCCCTGCCGCCATCCCCTCCCGGGCGGGGGCCGGCCCGACCCCGGGAAGGGGCCGCCCCCGCCCAAGGGCAGGAGCCGGCCCCGCCACCGCCAACTCTCGCCTCCGAGGAGGCGATCGTCCCGTGACCCCCGACGAGATGGTCGAGGGCTTCCTGCGCCACCGGCGCGCCACGCAGGCCATCGCCCGGCTGATGCCGGACGAGCGCTTCGACGACCACCCCTGGGAGGGCGGGCGCAGCTTCGGCGAGCTCCTCCTCCACATCGTCGACTCCGCCGACGCCATGCTGGGCGGCGCCGCCGGCCAGCCGGTGGAGCCCCCGGCCGAGCGGCCGTCCACCCCTGCCGCCATCCGCGCCTACCTCGAGGCGCGCACCCCGGCCCAGGAAACGCTGGTCCGCGCGCTCGCCGCCGACCCCCGCGGCGAGGTGCGCTGGCGCGACGCCGCGCTCCCCGCGGAGGTGCTGCTGGCGCGGGCGCGCGAGCACGAGGCCCACCACAAGGGCCAGCTGATGCTGCTCGCGCGCATGGCCGGCGTGCGCGAAGCCATGTTCTACGTGGCCACGTAGGCGGGGCGCGGGTGCGGCACCTTCTCCCCGGAGGCACTTCCTGAAATGGCGTCATGCTGTCATTTCTGACGTCATGACGTCAAATCCGGAAGTGGTCCCGGAGAGAGTGTCCGCACGCCGCTTCCCTGCCCAGCCCGCCCAGCCCGCCGAGTCCGCGCCCGCCCGGCGCGCCGCGCGCCGGCCGCCCCTGGGCTGTGTGGTTGCCGCCCGCCCGCCGCCGCCGCTAGACTGGTGCCTGGCGATGGAGACCGCCGGGCCGGCCCGGAGCGGGCGCCGGCCGAACCGCGGCTACGCTGATGGCTCCTGGTGAAAGCCGGGGGCCTTTTTTCTTCGGGCGCCCCGGGAGAGGGGTGAAGGCTCGTGCATTTCCGCAGCATCCTCTTCGAGCGGCCGGAGGACGGCGGAGAGGAAGAAGAGCCCGCGGCCACCGCCGGCGAGCGCCGGGAGATGCCGGCCTTCTTCCGCGACCTCCACCTCGACCAGCTGCTGGAGCGGCTGACCGAGGGGCGCGAGGAGTACCGCATGGAGCCCTTCTTCTGCGCGCCGCCCGAGAGCCCCGGCGACATCGCCTACCGCCAGGAAGTGGCGCGCGACCTGGAGCGGGAGGCGGTGCGGGGCCCCGTCCAGCGCTTCGGGGAAGCCATGCGCACGCTGCGCCGGTACCTCGAGCGCTCCGAGAAGCTCTACTACCCGTACCAGCGCGACCGCTGGTTCCTCGAGGCGGTGCGGCTCTACTGCGACGCGGTGCGGGAGCTGGGCGAGGCGCTCCGCGCCGCCGCGCCGGCCTCGCGCGGCCTCCGGGGGCTGGCCGCATACCTGGAGGGGTACGCGGGATCGGAGGGCTTCCTCGCGCTGGCGGGCGAGGCGGAGCGGCTCGAGGAAGCTCTGGACCGCATCCGCTACACCCTCCTCATCCGCGGCAGCCGCGTCACCGTCAGCACCTTCGAGGAGGAGCCCGACTACGGCGCCGAGGTGCTCGCCACCTTCGAGCGCTTCGCGCAGGGCGCCGCCAGGGAGGTCCGCTTCAGCTTCCAGGAGCCGGTGGAGATGAACCACGTCGAGGCGGAGGTGCTGGAGGGGGTGGCGCGCCTCGAGCCGGAGACCTTCGCGGCGCTGCGCCGGTTCCACGAGGGGCGGCGGGGCTTCCTGGATCCGGTGGTGCGGCGCTTCGACCGCGAGGTCCAGTTCTACCTCGCCTACCTGGAGCTGGCCGGGCGGCTGCGGGCGGCCGGGCTCGCCTTCTGCTACCCGGAGCTGGCGGAGGCGCCGGGCGAGCTCTACGCCCTCGACACCTTCGACCTGGTGCTGGCCGAGCGGCGGCTGGCGGCGGGGGAGGCGCCGCCCGTCTGCAACGACTTCAAGCTGCACGGGCCGGAGCGCGTCCTGGTGGTGACGGGACCCAACCAGGGGGGCAAGACCACCTTCGCGCGGGCGGTGGGGCAGATCCACTTCCTGGCGCGGCTGGGGCTGCCGGTGCCGGGGCGGGCGGCGCGGCTCCTCCGGACCGACCGCATCTTCACCCACTTCGAGCGCGAGGAGCAGATGGAGAGCCTCCACGGGAAGCTGGAGGAGGAGCTGGTGCGGGTGCGCGCCATCCTGGAGGAGGCGACGCCGCGCTCGCTGGTCGTCCTCAACGAGAGCTTCGCCTCCACCACGCTCCGCGACGCGCTCTTCCTGGGGCGCGAGATCCTGGGGCGCATCCTGGAGCGGGGCGCGCTGGCCGTCTACGTCACCTTCCTCGACGAGCTCTCCCGCCTCGGGCCGGCCACCGTCAGCATGGTGAGCACGGTCTCGCCGGAGAACCCGGCCGAGCGCACCTTCCAGCTGGTGCGGCGGCCGGCCGACGGCTTGGCCTACGCCGAGGCGCTGGCGGAGAAGTACGGCCTCACCTACCGGACGCTCAGGAGGCGGTTGGCGCGATGAAGGTCTGGCTGATGCACCCCGACCGGGACTTCCGCCTGGAGGGCGAGCTGCCCTCGCACGCCGCCGACCTGGTCCAGGACCTGGAGCTGGAGCGGCTCTTCGCCGCCATGGCGCAGGGCGACCGCTTCCTCCTGGAGGTGGCGCGGAAGGCGGTGCTGGAGAGCCTCTCCGAGCCGGAGGCCGTGGCCTACCGCCAGGAAGTCCTGCGCGACGCGCTCGCCCGCCCGCAGGCGGTGCGCGAGCTGTACGAGCTGGCGGTGGCGGCGGGCGAAGACGAGCGGCGGATCTTCCCCGGCTTCCTCAGCCGCTCGCCGGACTCGGTCCTCTACCGCTCCGTCCAGCTCCTGGAGCTCCTGGTGAAGCGCCTCCGGGAGCTGCGGGAGCTGGCCGACCGCCACGGTGACGCCTTCCGCTCCCGCGGCTTCCGCCGACTCTTCGCGACGCTGCGCGAGGAGCTGGACGAGCGCTTCTTCGCCGCCGCGGAGGAGCACCTGAAGGAGCTGAAGTTCCGGGAGGGCGTGCTGATCAGCGCCGCCCTGGGCCCGGGCCTGCGCGGCCGCGACTACGTGCTGCGCCGCCCGCTCCGGGAGCGGCGCGGCTGGCTCGACCGCCTGCTGGGCAAGGGCCGGCCCGCCTACAGCTTCGAGATCGCGCCGCGCGACGAGAGCGGCGCCCGGGCGCTGGCGGAGCTGCGCGACCGCGGGCTGGCCGGCGTGGCCCGGGCGCTGGCCCAGTCGACGGACCACATCCTGGACTTCTTCGCGGCGCTGCGCACGGAGCTGGCCTTCTACCTGGGCGCCCTCCACCTGCGGGACGAGCTGGCCGCCAGGGGGCTCCCCACCTGCATCCCGGAGGCGCTGCCGCCGGGCCGTCCGGCGCTCTCGGCGCGCGGGCTTTACGACGTGGCGCTGGCGCTCCGCCTCGAGGGCGGCGTGGTGGGCAACGACGTGGCCGCCGACGGCAAGCGGCTGGTGGTGGTCACCGGCGCCAACCAGGGCGGCAAGTCGACCTTCCTGCGCAGCGTCGGCCTCGCGCAGCTGATGCTGCAGTGCGGCCTCTTCGTCGGCGCCGAGCGCTTCTCCGCCGACCTCGCCAGCGGGATCTTCACCCACTTCAAGCGCGAGGAAGACCCCTCCCTCCGCGGCGGCAAGCTGGACGAGGAGCTGCGGCGCATGAGCGCCATCGTCGACGCCATCCGCCCGGGCGCGCTCCTCCTCTGCAACGAGTCCTTCGCCTCGACCAACGAGCGCGAGGGCTCCGAGATCGCGCGCCAGATCGTGCGCGCGATGCTCGAGGCGGGCGTCAAGGTCTTCTTCGTCACCCACCTGTACGACTTGGCGGAGGGCTTCCACCGGGAGGGGCGCGAGGAAGCGCTCTTCCTCCGCGCGGAACGCCAGGCGGACGGACGGCGCACCTTCCGCATGGTGGAGGGGGCGCCGCTTCCGACGAGCTTCGGCGAGGATCTCTACCGGCGCATCTTCGGCCCCGCCGGCGGTCGCGACGGGGTTCCCCGGAGGGCGTCTGCGGAATTGACGTCATGATGTCAAAAGTGACGTCATGACGTCGGTTCGGAAAGTGGTCGGGGAGAAGGTCATCGCGCACCGGGGGTGGCGAGCGTGGGCGATGTGGGCGACGTGGGTGGCGTGGGCGAGCGGGTGATCCGGGCGGCGGCGCTTCCTCGCGCGGGGGAGGGCGGCGCGCGCATCGCCATGGTGGCGCCGGCCAGCTACGGGCCGGAGACCTCGCGCGACCTGGCGGCGGTGGAGGAGCTCCGGCGGCTGGGGCACCGGGTGGAGCTGGCGCCGCACTGGCGGAGCCGCCACGGCTACCTGGCCGGCACGGACGAGGAGCGGGCGGCCGACCTGAACGAGCTCTTCCGGCGCGACGACGTCGACCTCATCCTCTGCCTGCGCGGCGGGTGGGGGAGCGCGCGGCTGCTCGACCGCCTCGACTACGCGGCACTGGCGGCGCATCCGAAGCTGATCAGCGGCTTCAGCGACATCACCTCGCTCCACCTGGCCGTCTGGCGGGAGACGGGGCTGGTGACGCTCTACGGGCCGACGCTGAGGCGGCTGGGCGTGCCGGAGGAGACGTTCACCACGCGCTGGTTCTGGCGGCTGGCGCGGGGGGAGGCGGGGGAGGGGGCGGTGCTTCCTCGGCCGGAGGAGGAGGGGTGGACGCCGCAGGGCGGCGCGCTGCGCACGCTGGTGCCGGGGCGGGCGGAGGGGCGGCTCGTGGGCGGCTGCCTCTCGCTGGTGGTGGCCAGCCTGGGGACGCCGTGGGAGATCGAGACCGAGGGGAGGATCCTCTTCCTGGAGGACGTGGACGAGGAGCCGTACCGCGTGGACCGCATGCTGACGCAGCTGCGGCTGGCCGGGAAGCTGGAGGCGGCGGCCGGGCTGGTGATCGGCGAGCTGGTGGGCGGGACGCCGCCGGCCGCCTTCCCCTACGGCTCGCTCAGCTTCGACGACGTGCTCGAGGAGATCGTCGTGCCGCTGGGCGTGCCGGCGGTCTACGGGCTGCCCGTCGGCCACGGGCGGCACCTGGCGGCGCTTCCTCACGGTGCGCGGGCGGAGCTGGACGCCGACCGCTGCGAGCTGCGCCTGCTGGAGCCGGCGGTGGAGGTGGCCGGCGGCACCGGGGCGCGGTGAGAAAGCGGGGAGCGGCGGAGCGGAGGAGCGGGGTCGGGGGCCGGGGGGCGCGCCCCGCTCCCACGGCACGACGGGCGCGCCCCGCTCCGGCCGCTCGACGGGGCCGCGCAGGCCGCTCGGCGGGGCCGCCCGGGCCGCGCGGGCCGCGGCCGTCCCGCGACCCCCGCGCCGCTTGGGCCGGCCCCCGCCCCGGCGGTGCCATCTCTCCCGCAGTCCCCAAGGAGGTCTTCACCCGCCATGAAAGCCGTCTACATCGAGCGCTACGGCGGCCGCGACCAGCTCCGCTACGGCGAGCTGCCCGAGCCCGAGCCCGGCGAGGGCGAGGTGCTGGTCGAGGTCCGCGCCGCCGGCGTCAAGCCCGTCGACTGGAAGATCCGCGAGGGCCGCCTGCGCTCGCGGATCGCCCACGCCTTCCCCCTGGTCCTGGGCTGGGACGTGGCCGGCGTCGTCGCCCGCACCGGGCCGGGCGTCACCCGCTTCCGCCCGGGCGACGAGGTGATGGCGCGCCCCGCCATCGAGCGGAACGGCACCTACGCCGAGTACGTCGCCGTCGCCGAGCGCCTCCTGGCGCCGAAGCCGAGGAACCTCACCTTCGAGGAAGCCGCCTCCCTCCCCCTGGCCGGCCTGACCGCCTGGGAGGCGCTGGTGGAGATCGCCCGCCTCCAACCGGGCCAGCGCGTGCTCGTCCACGGCGGCGCCGGCGGCGTAGGAAGCCTCGCCGTCCAGCTGGCCAAGGCTTTCGGCGCCCGCGTGGCCACCACCACGAGCGGCCGAGCGCGCGGCCGAGCAGGGCGTGCGCACGGCCTACTTCTTCCTCGAGCCCGACGGCGAGAAGCTGGCCAAGCTGGGCCGCCTGGCGGAAGAGGGCAGGCTCCGCCCCGTCGTCGGCGCCCTCTTCCCGCTGGCCGAGGCCGCCCGGGCGCACGAGATGAGCGAGTCCGGCCACGCCCGGGGGAAGATCGTCCTCCGGGTGCGCGGAGGCAGTCGCCGGTAAGTCGCTGGCCGAAGCGTGTGAACAGTGGCGGTGAGTCATACAATAACAGCGAGGTGATACGCGCCGTGGTCCTCTCGCATGTCGGCCCGAAGGGCCAGGTCGTCCTGCCCAAGGCGCTCCGGGACGCCTTTCAGATCCGCCCCGGGGACCGTGTCGTCTTCGACCTCGAGGACGGAAAGATCATCCTCACCCCGGTGCACGCCCGTACCGCCGCCGACCTGAGAGGCATCCTCCGCACGCCCAAGGAAGTGGACCTCCACGAAGGTCGCCGCCTCTACCAGGAGCACCTCGTCGAGAAGCAGACGGCGGGCCGTACGGATGCGTGAAACGAGCCGCCGCGCCCACGTCGACGCCAACGTCGTCCTGCGCCTCCTTCTGGGCGAGCCGGAGGCTCAGGCCCGCGCCGCGGAAGCGCTCTTCGCCCGGGCGGCCCGGGGCGAGGTGACCCTGGTCATCCACCCGGCGGTGCTCGCCGAAGTGGTCTACGTTCTCACGTCACCCAAGCTGGGCGCCTTCGCCCGCCCGCAGGTGGCCGAGGCTCTGCGCGCCCTCTTCGCGCTCGACGGCGTGGAGGTCGCCGATCTCGACGTCGTGATGGCCGCCCTGCGGCGCTTCGAGGAGACGTCGCTGGACTGGGTGGACTGCTGGATGCTGGCGTATGGGCCCAGACTGCCCGTTTACACCTTCGATCAGGGTCTGCTGGCGGCCGGCGGCCTCCTCCCCCGCGCGGACGGCTGACGGCCCTCCGGTCCTGCTGCCACCGGCCCCCCGCTCGGGTTCCCGGCCACCCCCCTTCCACCGGCGCCCCTGCCCCTCTCCCCGCCCCGTACACGAAGTCCCCCGCCGGCCCTCAGCTGGCTGAAATCCCCATCCGGTGACCGAAAGGATCCGCGCCCGCGCTGTCGAATCCCGTCGACGAAGAACCAGTCGTCTAGACGACTACTCGTCCGGTC
>JAIMAT010000091.1 GCA_023511835.1 Bacillota bacterium
CCTCGATGGGTTTTGCCTGCTGCAAACCATCGTAGCCCGGGCCTTCCCGCTTTTACAGCAGCCTCAGGACATCATCGCTGGCCGGCTCACGCAGGAATTGGAGACGCTCCGGGCTCTGGGCGTAAAGGTCGCGCTCGATGACGTAGGCGCCGGATACACAGGTCTCAAGGTCCTGGCGATGTTTCCGTGGGACTACATCAAGATCGACGCGAGTGTGATCCGGTACGCGCCGGCCGACCGTCGGCTGGCGGCGCTCTGTCGCGCCCTCAACCGTTACGCTGGCGAGATCGGTGCCCATGTCGTCGCCGAGGGCATCGAGACGCAGGAACAGTACGCTTTCTGCCTTGGCCTCGGGCTTGAGCTCGGGCAAGGATACCTGTTTGGTCGGCCGGATCTCCGGTGGTGAAGGGACATGCGGATCGTCCCCGTTTCCGCGCGGGCCATCGGCAAACGGCTGGCCAGGACCATCTACAGCGAAACGGGACAACCTCTCCTGGAGGCAGGGGTGACGCTGACCGATCGTTATATCGAAGCGCTGGAGGCCCGGGGGATACAAGGTATCTACGTCGAGGACCCGCTGATCCCCGATATCGACCCGGCGCAGGACGCACTCTCCGAGCGGACGCGGGTGGATGCCACCGTCGCTGTGCGCAAGGTGTTCGAGCGGGTGGGGGAAGACGCAAGCGTTCCCATCCGGGAGGTCGTCCCGGTCGTCGAGGCCATTGTCGATGAGTTGCTCGCGGGTGACAGCACCTCGATGGGCCTCTACCTGATCCGGGATTATGACCAATTCATCTTCGTCCATAGCGTCAACGTCTGTACTTACTCGATAGCGCTCGGTTCGAAGTTAGGCCTTAACAAGAACAAGCTGGTCGAACTCGGGACGGGCGCGCTCTTGCACGACCTCGGTACGATCCGCCTTCCGGAGGGGCTCGCCGATAAGGCGCCGAGTGAAATGAGTGAGAGCGAGCGGGTCATCTACGAGCAGCACACGGTGGACGGCTACAACATGATGCGGTCGAACCCTGCGGTGAGCCTGCTATCCGCCCACGTGGCGTTCCAGCACCACGAGAGATGGGACGGGCAGGGGTTCCCCCGGCGCCTTCGGGCCGAGGACATCCATCTGTACGGCAGGATCGTGGCGGTGGCGGACGCCTTCGACAACCTGACGAGCCGGCGGCCCAGTGAGGGCGAACCGATGCCGGAGGTGAAGGCCGGAGCGATGCTGCTCCGGGAAGCCGGGAGTGCGTTCGACCCGAGATTGGTCAGCATGTTTCTCAAGCAGCTCGCCTTATACCCGGTGGGGACCATCGTCAGGCTGAGCAATGGCTTCCTCGGTGTCGTCTCGCGCACCGTGTTGGGCCAGCCGCTGCGGCCTTGGGTACGCGTCCTGGCCGACGCGCACAACGAGCAGCTGGAGCCGTTTGAGCTGTCCTTGGTGGAGAACAAGCATCTGGAGATCCAGGAGGTCCTTGCGGATTACCCCGGAGAGATGCCTGGGGGTGGTGTTGTGGCCGGGACAAGCGTCCGGTCGAACCAGCAGGGATAAGAGTGGGTTGCGGAGGTCCCGAATGGCGAGCCGGACGTCGAGCCAGCGTAGCATACAGTTTTTGCAGGCAAGGGCAACCACCGCACTAGCAACTGCCTGCTTGGCATTATACCGCCCGGGCTGAGGTGGCCGGTGCGCGGTGCGGCGGGGAGTGCTAAGCAGAAGGGATTTGGGGGATGGGGCCCCGTGAGAGACCGGTGGGGCGGAGGTACATGGGAGTCGCCGCCTGAGGGCAGGAGGAAGCGGGTTTCAACGCTGAGACGGTGGCCGGGCGCGGCGACGCCAACCCAGACGCGAGACACGGCGGGCATGATGCGGTGGCTTCTGACTTATGCAGACATGATCACGCTGCTCTTGGCCTTCTTCATCGTGATGTACTCGATGTCCTCGCTCGACGTGGCGAAGTATCGGGCACTAGCCACGGAGCTGAAGGCACTTTTCCAGGGCGGCGGCGTGTCGGCGGTCCAGGCGCCGCCGCCAGCGAGCACGATGGCGTTGGACGTGCTGCGCTTGGCGAGGGGACCCAATGAGGCGGCACAGCTGGAGCAGGTGGGTCAGGCGATCGTGCAGGCTCTGAAAGCGCGGGGCCTCGCTGCGGCGGCGACGGTGCGGGTGACGCAGGAAGGCCTGGAGATCGACCTCGGCTCGCCGTTCTTCTTCGGCACCGGCTCAGCCGACCTGAGTACGGAGGCGCGGGAGGCGCTCTCGGTGGTCGCGGGGGCGATCCGTGACCGGAACGAGGCGATCTCGGTGCGGGGCTGGGCCGATCCGCGGCCGATTCACACGGCGGTCTTTCCGTCGAACTGGGAGCTGGCGGGGGCACGGGCGACGGTGATCGTGCGAGAGCTGGCCTCGGACGGTGTGGCGCCTTCGAGGATGACGGCGACGAGCTATGGGGACGCGCACCCGGTGGTGCCGGGCGACGGGCCTGCGGCCTGGCAGGAACAGCGGCGGGCGGAGATCATCCTTCTGGCCGGAGGTATGGGGCTATCCAAGACAAGTTCCTCCGGCGGGGCCGGGTCCAGCCCCGGTCCCCAGCCATGAACGGTGACGAGCTCGCGCGGGCTGTGACCGAGCTCTGTGGGGCCCTGGAGGAGGAGCACAACGCCTGCCGCCGGCTCTACGAGGGAGGGCGGAAGATGCAGGCGGCGCTGGCGGAAGGCCGGACCGACGCGGTGCGGGCGGCTCTCCGCCGCCAGGACGCGGCGTTGCAGCAACTCGAGCGGTCGCGGCGCAGGCGCCGGACGGCCCAGGAACGCGCAGCCGAGCTGCTGGACCTGGCTCCAGCGGCACCCTTCGCGGCACTCCTCGAGCGACTGCCGCCCACGCGAGCGGAGCACCTGCGGGTGTTGAGACGGGCGCTCGAGGATGAGATGGAGCGGGTCAGCCGGGTTAACCAGGCGACGATGCGCCTGATCGAGGCGTTCGGTCGCTACGTGGACTTCGTGCGCGATCTGGTCGAGCCGTACGAGACCGATACGCTGACGGCGCTGCAGAGGCCTTCGGCCAAGTTTCTGCCCCGAGCCCGGACGCCTGCCAGGCGAGGGACTGCGCGCGTTGAACGAACTGCCCACACGTTGGACGGTACCCTCGGTGACAACGGTGGGCTGGCCGGAATCCAAGGCCCAAAGCCGTAACGCCTCAAAGTGGCCAAAGACGGCTGAGCGCAAGGCATTGCTTCCCTGCCAGACTCGGTGGTCCAGCAACTCGGTTTGCAGCGACGCCCCAAAACTCTCACCGACCGCGTTGTCGAACGTGCCCGTCGATCCCAGGATGCAGGCCGCCTCCAGCCGCCGGCCAAAGGCCAGCGAGGTGTATCTTCACCCACGAGGACGGCTCGCCAATCAGCGAGTGGACGCTCGAAGAGTGCTATACGCGCTTCGCAAGGCAGGCCTCCGAGAACCGCTTCTCCGCTTCCACGACCTGCGCCGCGCCACACCTGCCCCCCCCTCCCGCTTCAGGCGGGCACGCCGGTGAAGGCGGTCCCCGAGCTCCTCGGTCACTCGAGGGTGACCATCGCCCTCGATCTACGCCCACGTGCTCCCCGAGCAGCACGCGCAGGCCGCAAGGGCGACAGGCGGGTGGCTCAATGTTCAGCGGAGCATAGGTCGCTGAGCGCCGCGCGAGGACCCGGGCTTGCAGCCCTTCGTCCCCAAATCGGAGCAGGTGGAGCAGGACGACCGCGCCGTATCTAGGCTTCCGGGAGTGATACCCATGAACTGCCCCTTCTGCGGCGCCTCCACGCGGGTGGTGGACTCCCGCCCCTCCGAGGACGGCACGGTCGTCCGGCGGCGGCGGCAGTGCGACCAGTGCGGCCAGCGCTTCACCACCTACGAGACCATCGAGCAGGGACCCCTCTGGGTGGTCAAGAAGGACGGGCGGCGCGAGCTCTTCAAGCGCGAGAAGCTGCTGGGCGGCCTCCTCCTGGCCTGCGAGAAGCGGCGCGTGCCGCTGGAGCGGCTGGAACGGCTGGCGACGGAGATCGAGACGCGGCTCCGGGCGCGCGGCGAGCGCGAGGTGTCGAGCCGGGTGATCGGCGAGCTGGCCATCCGCGGGCTGCGCGAGATCGACGCCGTCGCCTACGTCCGCTTCGCCTCGGTCTACCGGGACTACGAGGACGTGGAGCGCTTCCGCGAGGAAGTGGACCGGCTCCTCGGGCGGGCGCCTGACCCGTCCCACTGACCTTGGGCGGGCACCCGAGGGAGAAGTATATTGGCGCTATAGAAACTACCCCCGCAGGGTATGCAGGGGCGTGCCGGCGCCTCGGACGACGCCGGCCGGCCCGGGTGGGGGAAGGAGGCGCAGCCGGGTGCAGCTGCCCCTCCCGCAGACGGTGGGTTGGCCGGGCGGGCCGCAGTTCCAGACCTTCGGGCTCTTCCTGCTGGCGGCGGTACTGGCGGGATACGCCCTGGACCGGGAGGAGCGGCGTGACGCGCGCTGGCTGGCGGGGCTGGCGGGAGCGCTCCTGGCGGGCCGGCTCCTGCGCCAGGCGGTCTTCCCGGACCTCGCCTGGAACGATCCGCGCAGCTGGCTTCGCCTGACAGGCGACGCCTTCTCGTATGAGGGGGCGCTGGGGGGCTTCCTCGCCGGTCAGGCGGCGCTGGCTGGCGGCGATTGGCGCGGGCGGCTGCGGGCGCTGGAGGGGCTGGCGCTGCCGCTGGCCGCCGCCAGCGCGCTGGCCATGCCCGCTTGGCCCGTGGAGGGGATCCGCAGCCGGCTGCTGGCGCTGCCCGATCCGGCCGGGCAGCCGGCGCTGGCGGTGCAGCTGATCGGCGCCCTCGCCTACGCCGTGCTGGCGCTCTCGCTGGCCGGCCGGCGGCGCGGCGCCCCCGGGTCGATGGGCGTCTTCCTGGCCGCCTCGGGGCTCGTGCGCTTCGCGCTGGACTGGGGCGTGACCGGACGGACACCCTGGTGGGGACCGCTGAGCGCCGTGCAGGTGGAGGCGCTGGCGGGCTTCCTGGCGGGCGTCGCCTGGCTCCTGGCCAGCGGCCGCCCGGCCGACCTGCTGGAGCGGATGCGCCTGCCGGTGGAGGGGCTGGCGGCGCTCCTGCTGCTGGCCGCGCTGGTCACCGTGGCGGCCTCGGGCGCCGGCCGGGCGGGGACGGCGGCCGCGGGCGGGGGCGGCGGCTCGTCCGGCGGCGCGGCCGCGACCCCGGCGGTCGAGCTGCCGCCGGCTCCGCTGCCCGGCTATCCGGCGCCCGACTTCACCCTGCAGGCGCTGGACGGCTCCACCTTCCGGCTCAGCCAGTTGCGCGGAAAACCGGTGCTGCTCAACTTCTGGGCCAGCTGGTGCCCGCCCTGTCGCGCGGAGATGCCAGAGATCCAGCGCTTCCAGCGGCAGTACGGCGACCGAGTGGCCGTGGTCGGCGTCGACATGCAGGAGGACGCGCAGGCGGTACGCGCCTTCGTCCGGCAGGCCGGCTACGGGTGGCGCTTCCTGCTCGATCCGTCGCTCCAGGTGGCCCAGCGCTACGGGGTGGGCGGCATCCCCACCAGCTTCTGGATCGACGCGCGCGGCGTCGTCCGCGTCCGCTTCGTCGGCCCCATGACCTTCTCGCAGATGCAGGCCTACCTGAAGGAAGTGGAATCCGCCGCCGCGCGCTGAGGCGCGGGTGGCTCAGCCGGGCACCTTCCGCCAGCGCTCGGGCAGGAGGCGGACCGGCGCCACCAGCAGCCCCTCGCGCGGGTCGCCCAGGAGGAGTGCCTCGCCGCGCGCGTAGCGCCAGGCCGTGTAGGCGATGACCAGCGCGTCCAGCGCGTCGTGGTCGAGAGCGGCGGGCTCCGCGCCCGCCGCCTCCTCCAGCCCGGAGAGCCCGAGGCCGGCGAGCAGCTCCAGGCGTCGCCGCCGACCCTCCGGGCGGCTCTTGGGCGGCAGCCAACCGCCGGCCAGCGCCGTGAAGCTGAGCGCGGGATAGGCCTCGAGCAGCGAGGCGCCGGCGTCGACCAGGCTGGCCGGCAGGCGCCGGTCGACGGCCAGCAGGCGGAAGAGGGCGAAACCTTCCCGCATCCAGCCGGGCGCCTCCTCTTCCCGGTGCGGCGTGGGGTAGATGGCCAAGCCGCGACGCCGCACCTCCCACTCGCAGACGCGGAAGCCCAGGTAGGCCCCCGGGCGGGGCGGCGGCACCAGGCTCGCGCGGTAGCGCGGGCTGTCCATCAGGTGCAGCGCCGGCCGCTGGGAGGCGTCGACGGCGACCAAGTCGGGCCCGCGGCGGCGGACCGCCTCGGCGACGGCCGCGCTCCCCGCCGCGCGCTCCAGCCCCACGACCCTCAGCCGGCCGTCGATCCAGGCCAGGCGGTGTCCGCGGCGCTGGGAGACGTCGACGCCCAGGAAGAGCTCGCCGCCCCGCCCGCCTCCCTGCTCAGCCGCCAAGTCGCTCGCGCACCCTCCGGCTCACCTCGGCGCCGTCGGCACGGCCGCGCAGGCGCGGCATGAGGAGCGCCATGACGCGCCCCACGTCGCGCGGGCCGCTGGCGCCTGCCTCGGCGACGGCCTCCTCCACCATGCGCTCCAGCTCCTCGGGTGCCAGCGGGGCCGGCAGGTAGCCTTCGATGACCGCCAGTTCGCGCCTCTGCTGCTCGACGAAAGCCTCCGCGCCGGGCCGGCCCGCGAAGCCGGCGATGGCCTCGCGCCGGCGTTTCGCCTCCCGCTGCAGGACCGCCTCGGCCTCCTCGCCGGGCAGGGAGCCGCCCAGCTCGATGGAGCGGTTCTTCAGCTGCGCCTCCAAGTAGCGCAGGATCTCCACGCGCTCCTGGTCACGCGCCTTCATGGCCTCGACGCGGTCGCGGCGGATCCGCTCCCAGAGATCGTCCAACGGCCTCTCACCCCCAGGTCATCCTCCACGGCCGGGCGCCCGCGGGCAAGGCGCGTCGCGCAGACCGGGCCGGATGAAGGCTGCCCGCCTTCGGCCGGCGCCACCCGCCGGCCGCCCCGGAGACGCGAAGGCCGGGCGGGGATTCGTCCCCGCCCGGCCCCGCTTGGCGCCGCCGGCCCCAGGCCGTCAGCCCAGGAAGACGTGGTGGCCGATGGTGGTCAGGTAGCGCTGC
>JAIMAT010000092.1 GCA_023511835.1 Bacillota bacterium
GCGCCTCGAGCCTCCTGTGCCACCGCTCCAGCTCCGCGCGGAGCGGCGCCGCCAGGCGGGCGCGCCGCCGTTCCAGCTCGAGCGCCCTGAGTCGCTCGCCCGCGGCCCGCGCCAGCGCGGCCGCGACGCTGGGCGCCGGGCGAAGCGGCAGGCGGCCCGGGGGAAGGTCGCCGGGCACCACGGCCACCGCCTCGACGGCGGCGCCCCACTCCAGCGTGGCCGGCTGCCAGCGCCCCTCCTCCGCCGCCTCCAGCATCGCGGCCGCGCTCCGCGCCAGACGGGAGAGCTCGTGTCGCGAGGCGGGCAGCCGCTCTGCACCGCCCAGTCCGGCCGCCTCCAGGGCGAGACGCGCGTGCGCCGGTCCCATGCCGGCGACGGCGGCGGCCAGGGCGCGCTCGGCGCCCCGGCCTCCCCCCGCCGCCTCCGCCAGGCGCGCGAGGCGCGCCTCCAGGGCCGCCAGCCCCTCTCCCGGCTGCCAGCGGCCCTCCCGCGGCGGGGGCGGCGGCAGGTAGGCCAGCCCCGGCAGCACGGGGCGGAGCGGGTTTTGATCGGGGCCGGCGCGGCGCAGTGCGTCGACGATGCGCCCGCCCTCCTCCAGGAGCAGCAGGTTGGAGCGCGGCCCCATCAGCTCCGCCACCAGCTCGTGGCGGACGGGATCGCCCAGCGCGTTCCGCCCCAGGAAGCGGAAGCGCAGGAGGCGCTCCCAGCCCGGCTGCTCCACCCCCTCCAGGCGCGCCCCCTCCAGCCGGCGCCGCAGCTGGACCAGCAGGAAGCCTCCCCCCTCGCCGTCCGCCGCCGCCGGCTCCTCGGGCGGGTCGAGGAGGATGCCGTCGGCGGCCGGTTCGAGCGCGACCTCCAGCCGGTGGACCCGCCCACCCGGCAGGCGGAAGCGGAGTCGGAAGAGGCGCTCCGCCGGCGCCAGGATCCTCTCCAGGCGGGCGCCGGCCAGCTCCCCGGCCAGCTCGGCGGCCAGGGCGCGCAAGAGCATGCCGTCCGGCAGCGGCCTCCCTCCCTTCGTCTCCACCGGGGGAAGATACCATAGGCGCCGGGGGTGAGAGGGTGGCCGGGCGCTTCGCGGACGGCGAGGAGGAGGGACTCCGGGCCCGGGCGGAGCTGGCGCGTCAGGCGGCGGCGGAGGCGGGGGCGATCCTCCTGGAGGGGCTGGGCGCGGTCCACCGCGTGGAGGTGAAGAGCTCGCCGGCCGACCTGGTCAGCGAGGTGGACCGGGCGGCGGAGGAAGCCATCCGCTCCCGCGTGCGCGCCCGCTTCCCCGGCGACGCCTTCCTCGGCGAGGAGGGAGGCGCGGCCGGCGCGGAGGGGGCGGGACCGCCCTGGAGGCGGGGCTGGTGCTGGATCGTCGATCCCCTGGACGGGACCAACAACTACCTGCACGGCATCCCCTTCTTCGCCGTCTCGCTGGCCATCCTGGAGGAGGGGCGACCGCGCTACGGTCTCACCCTGGACCCGGTACGGGGGGAGCTCTTCGAGGCGTGGGCCGGGGGCGGCGCGCGACTGGGCGGGAGGCCGCTCCGCGTGAGCGCGGTCGACGAGATGGCCTTCGCCCTGGTGGCCACCGGCTTCCCCTTCGACCGGCGCGGCCACCGGCGCAACCTGGACCGGCTGGCCCTGGTGGCGGACCGCGTCCAGAACGTCCGCACGCTCGGCTCGGCGGCCCTGGCCCTGGCCTACGTGGCCGCCGGCCGGCTCGAGGGCTTCTGGGAGCTCCACCTCGCCCCCTGGGACCTGGCGGCCGGGGCGCTTCTGGTGACGGAGGCGGGCGGCCGCGTCAGCGGTGCCGACGGCGAGCCCTTCCGCCTGGAGGGCGGCACGGTGCTGGCCGCCACCCCGGAGATCCACCGCCGCCTGGCCCGGCTCTTCGCCGAGGCCGGTCTACGCCCGTCCCAGGAGACATAGCCCTGGGACGGAGGTTGAGCGATGCGGACGGAGAGCCTACCGAGCCAGGCGGCCCGGACCGCCTGGCACGCCAGGCCGCTGGCGGATGTGCTGGCGGCCTGGGGCAGCGATCCGGAACGGGGGCTGAGCGAGGCCGAGGCGGCGGAGCGCCTCGGCCGCTTCGGCCCCAACCGGCTGCCCGAAGGGCGCCCCCCCTCCTGGTGGCGGATCTTTTTCGCCCAGTTCCAGGACTTCATGGTGCTCCTGCTGCTTGCCGCCACCGGCGTCTCGCTCCTCCTGGGCGAGACCTCCGACGCCCTCGTCATCCTGGCCATCCTCCTGCTCAACGCGCTGCTGGGCACCTACCAGGAAGCGCGCGCCGAGCGTTCCCTGGCGCTGCTCAAGGCGCTCACCGCACCCCAGGCGCGCGTGCTGCGCGACGGGCGGGAGCGGCTCGTCGCCGCGGAGCAGGTGGTCCCCGGCGACCTGCTCCTGCTGGAGGCGGGCGATCGCGTCGGCGCCGACGCTCGGCTCGTCGAGGCGGCGGCGCTGGAGGCGGACGAGTCCATGCTCACCGGCGAGAGCCACCCCGTGGCCAAACGGGCGGCCGACGGCCTCGCCGTCGACGTGCTGCCGGGCGAGCGGAGCAACATGGTCTACCAGGGAACGGTCCTCACCCGGGGCCGCGGGCGCGCGGTGGTCGTAGCCACCGGGCTGGCCACCGAGATGGGCGCCATCGCCGGCCTGATGAGCGAGTCGGGTCCGGCGCAGACGCCGCTGGAGGAGCGGCTCGACCGCCTCGGCCGCTGGATCGTGGCCGCCTGCCTCTCCGTCGCCGCGGCCACCACGCTGCTGGGCATCGCCCGCGGCTACGCGCCCTACGAGATGTTCCTGGCCGGCGTGGGACTGGCCGTGGCCGCCATCCCGGAGGGGCTGCCGGCGGTGGTCACCATCACCCTGGCGGTGGGCGTGCAGCGCATGATCCGGCGCAACGCCGTCGTCCGCCACCTCCCCGCCGTGGAGACGCTGGGCACGGCCACCGTCATCTGCAGCGACAAGACGGGCACCCTGACGCGCAACGAGATGAGCGTGCGCGAGGTCCGCTGGCCCGGCGGGAGCTGCCTGGTGGAGGGCGTCGGCTACGATCCGGCGCCCGCCGCCGCACGCCTGCGCCTGGAGGGCCGCGGCGGCGAGGGCGCGCTCCGGCGCCTGGCGCTGGCGGGCCTCCTGGCCAGCGACGCGCGACTCGCCCGGGGACCGGGCGGCTGGACGGTGGAGGGCGACCCCACGGAGGGCGCGCTGGTGGCGCTGGCCGGCCGGGCCGGACTCGACCCCGAGGGGAGCCGCCGGCTCTGGAGCCGCCTGGCCGAGCTGCCCTTCGAGGCCGAGCGGCGGGCCATGAGCGCTCTCGTCCGCCGGCCGGCGGGAGGCGGGCCGGAGGCATGGCCGGCGCCGCCGGGCCATGCGGCGGGGGAGGCGGTCCTGGTGGTCAAGGGGGCGCCGGACCGCCTCCTGGAGGCTTCGCTCCACGTCCTGGAGGGGGAGCGTCCCCGGCCCCTGACGGAACCGCTCCGCGAGCGCTTCGCCCGCGAGGCGGACGAGATGGCGGCGCGGGCGCTGCGGGTGCTGGCGCTGGCCTACCGGCCGGCGGTGGCCGCCCGGGAGGTGCGGCCGGAGGACGAGAGCGGGCTGGTCTTCCTGGGTCTGGTGGGGATGATCGACCCGCCGCGTCCCGAGTCGGTGCCGGCGGTGGCCGAGTGCCGCGAGGCGGGCATCCGGGTGACCATGATCACCGGCGACCACCCGGCGACGGCGCTGGCCGTGGCGCGCGAGGTGGGGATCGCCGAGAGCCCGGAGCAGGTGGTTCTGGGCCGGGAGCTGGAGCTCCTGACGGAGCGGCAGCTGGAGCGCCGCCTCCGCGAGGCGCGCGTCTTCGCCCGGGTCAGCCCGGCGCACAAGCTGCGCATCGTCCGGGCCCTGCAGCGGCAGGGCGAGGTGGTGGCCATGACGGGTGACGGCGTCAACGACGCCCCCGCCGTCCGCCAGGCCGACATCGGCGTCGCCATGGGCCGCTCGGGCACGGAGGTGACGCGGGAGGCGGCCGACCTGGTGCTGGCCGACGACGACTTCGCCACCATCGTGGCCGCCGTGCGCGAAGGGCGGGCCATCTACGACAACGTGCGGCGCTCGGTCCGCTACCTCCTGGCCTGCAACACCGGAGAGCTGCTGGCCATGTTCGGCGGCACCCTCCTGGCGCTGCCGCTGCCGCTGACGGCCGCTCAGATCCTCTTCGTCAACCTGGTGACGGACGGCCTGCCCGCCGTCGCCCTCAGCCTTGAGCCGCCGGAGGGCGACGTGATGCGGCGCCCGCCCAGGCCGCCGCGCGAGAGCCTCTTCGCGCGGGGGCTGGGCCGGAAGGTGCTGGAGCGCGGCCTCTTCATCGGGCTGGCCACGCTGGCCGTCTTCGCCGCCGCCTGGTGGCAGCACCGCGACCTGGCGCTCGCCCGGACGCTGGCCACGGCCACGCTGGTCCTCACCCAGCTGATCCATGCCGTCGAGGTGCGGACCGAGGAGAAGCCCTTCTGGGAGGCCGGAGTGGCCAGCAACCCGGCGCTGTGGGCCGGCGTCGCCTCCTCCTTCGCGGCGCTCCTCCTGGTCGTCTACCTGCCCTGGGCGGCGCGCGCCTTCGGCATGGTGGCGCCGCCGCCGCGGGCCTGGCTGCCGGTCCTGCTGGCCTGCCTGGCCGCGCTGCTGCTGGCGGTGGTCGACCACCTGGGGCGGCGCGGTGGCCGCCGGCGGGAGCCGGCCTTTCACCGGCCGGCGGGCGTTGGGCTAAGATAAGAAGCATCCCATGCACGGCGGGGGCGGGCGAGTCGCGGTGCGTTTCATCAAGATGCACGGCCTGGGCAACGACTACGTCTACGTCGACGCCATCGCCGGCGGGAAGGGGCCGGCCGCCGAGCCGGAGCTGGCCGGCTGGCCCGACGAGCGGCTCCGCCGCCTCGCCGTGGCCGTCTCCGACCGCCACCTGGGCGTGGGCGGCGACGGGTTGATCCTCATGCTGCGCGGCGAGCAGGCGCCCTTCCGCATGCGCATCTTCAACGCCGACGGCAGCGAGGGCGAGATGTGTGGCAACGGCATCCGCTGCGTGGCCAAGTACCTGGTGGACGAGGGCTACGCAGACGGCGGCGAGCTGCCCATCGAGACGCGGGCCGGCCTCATCCGCACGGAGGTGCTCGGGGGCGACCGCCGCATCCGCCAGGTGCGCGTCGACATGGGGCCGCCCCGGTCGGTGGGCGATCCGCTGGAGCTGGAGGCGGCGGGCGGGCGCTGGCGCTGCCGGCCCGTCTCCATGGGCAATCCCCACGCGGTCGTCTTCGTCGACGACCCCGGCGCCGTCGACCTGGCGGTGGTGGGGCCGGCCCTGGAGCACCATCGGGCCTTCCCGGGCCGGACCAACGTGGAGTTCGTCCGCGTGGCGGCCCCCGACCGGCTCGAGGTGCGGGTCTGGGAGCGGGGTTCGGGCGCCACGCTGGCCTGCGGCACCGGCGCCTGCGCCAGCGCCGTGGCCGCCGCGGTGGAGGGCCGGGCGGGGCGGAGGCTGGCCGTCGACCTGCCGGGGGGCCGCCTGGAGGTGGAGTGGGCCGCCGACGGTCGCGTCTGGATGACGGGGCCGGCCGAGGAAGTCTTCCGCGGCGAGTATCCCATCCCGTTCTGAAGCGAGGTCGAAGCCATTGCCCAAGGTCGCCTCACGACTGGAGCGGACGCCGCCCTACCTCTTCGCGGAACTGGACCGCCAGCGCCGGGAGGCGGTGGCGCGGGGCGTGGACGTCATCGACTTGGGGATCGGCGATCCGGTCGACCCGACGCCGGCGCGGGTGGTCGAGCGCCTCGCCGAGGCGGCCCGGGACCCCGCCACCCACCGCTATCCCAGCTACGAGGGGTCGCTCCGCTTCCGCCAGGCGGTGGCGGGCTGGTACCGGCGTCGTTTCGGCGTGGAGCTGGAGCCCGAGCGCCAGGTGATGGCGCTGATCGGCTCCAAGGAAGGCCTGGCCCACCTGATCTGGGCCTACGCGGGGCCGGGCGACGTGGTGTTGGTGCCCGACCCGGCCTACCCCGTCTACCGGATCCAGACGCTCCTGGCCGGCGCCGAGCCCTGGCCGCTGCCGCTGGAGCGTGAGCGGGGCTTCCTGCCCGACCTGGGGGCGGTGCCGGAGGAGGTGGCCCGGCGGGCCAAGCTGCTCTTTCTGAACTACCCCAACAACCCCACCGCGGCCGTGGCCGGACTGGACTTCTGGCGGAAGGCGGTGGAGTGGGCGCGGCGCCACGACGTGCTGCTGGTCTCGGACGCCGCCTATGTGGAGAACACCTTCGACGGCTTCCGGGCGCCCAGCGTCCTCGAGGTGGACGGCGCGGCCGAGTGCGCCGTCGAGTTCTACTCGCTCTCCAAGCCCTTCAACATGACAGGCTGGCGGATCGCCGCCGCCGTGGGCCGGGCGGAGGCGCTGGCAGCGCTGGGCCGCGTCAAGACCAACCTGGACTCCGGCCCCTTCACCGCCGTCCAGGAGGCGGCCGTGGCCGCGCTGGAGGAGGTGGGCGAGCCCTTCGTCCGGCGGATGAACGAGATCTACCGGCGCCGGCGCGACCGGGCGCTGGAGGGCCTGGCGCGGGCGGGCTTGGAGGCGGTGCCGAGCCGCGGAACCTTCTACCTCTGGGTGCCCACGCCCGCGGGCGAGACGGCGGCCGCCTTCGCCGCCCGCCTCTTCCGGGAGACGGGCGTGATGGTGGCGCCGGGGAGCGCCTACGGCGAGCACGGCGAGGGATACTTCCGCATCTCGCTCACGGTTCCCGACGCGCGCCTGGAGGAGGCCATGCGCCGGATCGAGGCGGGTTTCCGGGCATGAGCGGGCCGGTCTACCTCGACCACGCCGCCACCTCCCCGGTCCGCCCGGAGGCGGTGGAGGCCGTGCGGCGGATGCTGGAGGAGGCCTGGGGCAACCCTTCCTCCGCGCACCGCAAGGGTCTGGAAGCCGAGCAGGCGGTGGAGGAGGCGCGCCGCGCGCTGGCGGCGCTGCTCGAGGCGGAGCCGCGCGAGATCGTCTTCACCTCCGGCGCCACCGAGGCCGACAACCTGGCGCTGCTGGGCGGGGCCGCCGCCCGGCGCGGCTGGGGGCGGCGCATCCTGG
>JAIMAT010000093.1 GCA_023511835.1 Bacillota bacterium
GAGGAGGCGCCGAAGAAGCCGGCGACGCCCCGGGTGTGCTGGAGCACGTACTGCGCGTCCTCCGGTTCGGCGATGGGGCCGCCGTGGCAGAGGACGAGGATGTCGGGGTTGACTTCCTTGGCCGCGTCGTGCATGGCCTGGACGCGGCGGGCCGCCTCCTCGAGGGTGAGGACGGTCCGCGCCCCGATGGAGCCCTTGGCCGTGAGACCCATGTGCGGCACCAGCACGTCCGCGCCGGCCTTCGCCATGGCGCGCGCCTGCTCCTCGTCGAAGACGTAGGGGCAGGTGAGGAGGTCGAGCTCGTGCGCCTTCCGGATCATCTCGACCTCCAGGTCGAAGCCCATGCCGGTCTCCTCCAGGTTCTGGCGGAAGACGCCGTCGATCAGGCCCACCGTGGGAAAGTTCTGGACGCCGGTGAAGCCCGCCTCCTTCACCTCCCGGAGGAAGACGTCCATCAACCGGAAGGGGTCGGTTCCGCAGACGCCCGCCAGGACAGGAGTCTCTTCCACGACGGGAAGCACCTCGCGCGCCATCTCCATGACGATGGCGTTGGCGTCGCCGTAGGGCATCAGGCCGGCCAACGAGCCGCGACCGGCCATGCGGTAACGGCCGGAGTTGTAGATGATGATCAGGTCGACGCCGCCCTTCTCGGCGAACTTGGCCGAAATGCCGGTGCCGGCTCCGGCGCCGATGACGGGGCGGCCGGCCGCCACCTCGGCGCGCAGTCGCCGAAGCGCTTCCTCGCGCGTGATCCGCTTTTGCACCGCGAAACGCCTCCTTGGAACAAGAGGATTCCCTGGACCACCTTGGGCCCGGTGCCGGTGCGACCCGTCCGAACCGGGGGTTCGGCTTCGTGGCCGGCGGAGGGGCGGGCTCCCCCCCCTCCCCTCCCGCCCCCAGCCCTTCAGCCAGCCGGGCTCGGAGTCAGCATGGACTCCAGCGCCCGGGCCATGGCCAGCGCGAACTCCGGATCGTTGATGTGCAGGTCGAGCTCCACCCGCTCGATCTCCGGGCGCAGGTGGCGGCGCAAGGCGTCGAAGAGCGCCCGGTCAGCCTCGGGGTCCCAGAAGGGTTGCCCGTCGGCGTCGATCATGGAGAGGCCGCGAAGCGGCAGGAAGACCTTCGTGGGACCCGTCGCGCGGTTCAGCTTCTCAGCCAGGATGCGGCCCAGCTCGGCGCACTCCTCGGGCGTGGTCCGCATCAGCGTGACGGTCGGGTTGTGCGGGTAGAAACGCCGCCCCCGGAACTTCTCGGGTACGGTCTCCGGCGGCCCGAAGTTGACCATGTCCAGCGCCCCCACCGAGACCACCTGGGGGATCCCCTTCCGGCCCGCCGCCTCCAACCGCTGGGGGCCCGCGTTGAGCACGCCGCCGACCAGCTCGTCGGCCCATTCGGTGGTGGTCACGTCCAGGACGGCCCCCACCAGCCCGTCGTCGACGAGCCCTTCCATGGCGCGACCGCCGCTCCCCGTGGCGTGGAAGACGAGCACCTCGTAACCGCGGCTCTCCAGGTACTCGCGGGCCGCGGTGACGCAGGGCGTGGTCACGCCGAACATCGTGGCGGCGATGAGCGGCTTCTCCCCCGCCCGGCCGCTCTCGCCTGCGGCTGCCCTCCCCGCCGCCATGCCGGCGACGGCGCGCGCGGCGTTGCCCAGGACGAGGCGGGAGAAGCGGTTGAGCCCGGAGATGTCGATGACCGAGTACATCAGGGTGACGTCCTTGACGCCGACGTAGGGCCGCGTGTCGCCCGACGCCATGGTGGAGACCAGCAGCTTGGGTACGCCCACCGGCAGCTGCTGCATGGCGGCGGCGCCGATGCTGCTTCCGGCGGAACCACCCAGGCAGAGGATGGCGTCGAGCCGCCCCTCGTCGTAAAGGCGGCGGACGGTGGCCGCGGCCGCCCGGGCCATGGCGGCCACCGCTGCCCCGCGGTCGCGCCGCCGGGCCAGCTCATCCGGGTCCACCCCCGCCGCACGCCCCACTTCCTGCCGCGGAATGTCCGGTTCGACGGCGGGGTCGGTCACCCCGGCGTCCACCAGCAGCGTGTCGAGCCCCTGCTCTCGGATCACGTCGCGGACGTAAGCCAGCTCCCGTCCTTTGGTGTCCAGCGTTCCCAGGACGACGACCGTCGGCATGGCACCACCTCCCGGTTCCGGCCGGAACCCGCGGGCAGACCGGCTCTCAGCAGCCGGGGCGGCAGGATTCCGTACCTGCCTGCACGCTACTTCGTCCTCGCCGCGGCGTCATCGGGCCGTCATCGGATCCGGGCGGCCCCCATGGCGCGCGTGGCGCCGGGCGACGGCGGGTGACGCGGGCCCTCGTTTCATCCATCGGCAGGGCGGGCCCACTCCCGCCGGAAATGCTCGGCGGGGTCGGCGGTTTCCGCCGTCCTTGGTCCGCGCTCCTCCTCCTTTCGCCACCCGACCAGATGTGGCGCATGGCTTGCGTCTCTGTGCAAGGCTTCCTGGGTTATGGATGTCTTTACTCGAGGGGGTCTCCCAGGGGGTCCGCCGGATTTTCACCCTGCGCGGCACCGTACCCGCGACAGGAAGCCCTCCCCCGCCGGGGAACGTCTCCTCCGGTCTTCCTCCGCGGACCCCCGCCGGTTTTCACTCGGCGGCACGCCGCGGGCCGGGCCGGAGCGCCCCGGGGAGTAAAGACATCTGGCATCTCGAATGGCTTGCCATGCTGCGATCGCTGCAGATCCTAGCGCTGCAGACGACGATTTTGCGCGACATAACCCGCACGGATGATCGGATTGCGCCGCCCCGCTCGAGCATCCGCGGAGGGAGCAGGGCAGCGCTCTTCGTGGGCCGAAACGAACGCCCGGAGCGGGCCGAAAGGGGTGCGAAGGCGTGCAAGCGGAGACGGGTCAGCACGCGGGCGAAGGCGAAGCCCGGCGGGAGCGGAGGCCGCTCCTCGCCCTCACCATGGGCGATCCGGCCGGCATCGGGCCGGAGATCTGCCTGGCCGCGGCGGCCGATCCGGAGCTGCGCGCCGTCGCCCGGCCGCTGGTGGTCGGCGACCTGGGCGTGCTGGAGCGGGCGCTGGCGGCGGCGGGCGGGCGGAGCCTGCCGGCCGGGCTGCGGCTGCGAGTGGTGGCGCGGCCGGCCGAGGCGCGCTTCGAGCCGGGAAGCGTCGACGTCCTCGACCTGGCCAACGTGGAGCGGGCGGGCTTCGCCTGGGGCGAGGTGCGGGCCGAGTACGGGAGGGCTTCCTGGGAGTATCTGGAGCGGGCGGCGCGGCTGGCGCTGGCGGGCGAGGTGGAGGCGGTGGTCACCGCCCCCATCCACAAGGAAGCCTGGCGCCTGGCGGGGATCGGCGCCATCGGCCACACCGAGGCGCTGCAGGCGCTGGCGGGCGGGGCGGAGAGCGTGACGCTCTTTGTGGTGCGGAACCTGCGCATCTTCTTCTACACGCGCCACCTCGCGCTGGAGGAGGCGATCCGGCGGATCCGCGAGGCGGGGCCGGAGGGGGTGGCGGGCTTCCTCGAGACGGTCGACCGGCTGCTGGGCGGGACGGGCCTGGCGCCGCGGCGGATCGCCGTGGCCGCGCTCAACCCGCACGCCGGCGAGAACGGCCTCCTGGGGCGCGAGGAGCTGGAGGTGATCGGGCCGGGGGTGGAGCTGGCGCGGCGGCGCGGCGTGGACGCCCACGGGCCGGTGCCGGCGGACGCGGTCTTCCACCAGGCGCTCCAGGGGCGCTGGGAGGCGGTGGTCTCGCTCACCCACGACCAGGGGCACATCGCCGCCAAGACGCTGGACTTCGAGCGGACGGTGAGCGTCACGCTGGGGCTGCCCTTCCTGCGCACCAGCGTCGACCACGGCACCGCCTTCGACATCGCCGGCCGCGGGCTGGCCAGCGCGGTCAGCATGAAGGAAGCGGTGCGGGTGGCGGCGGCGGGCGGGCTGCCGGGGGCGGCGTCGCGGGGAGCAGCGCACGAAGCGCCATCATGATGGCCGTTTCGACAGCATGGATGACGCAAGCGCCTCCCGGAGCGCCCCGCACGCTGCGCGCCGTCCGCCCGGCGGCCGCCCCCGCAGGAAGATCGCCACCATCGCCGAAGGTCGAAACCGACGTCACCCAGCCTGTGCAGGAGGCGAGGCGCGTGCCGGAACGCGGAGGCGGCGAGACGAGGGAGGGCGCCGCGGGGCGCGTGATGCAGATCCGCGTCGACTTCCTCCGCCCGTGGCGGAGGGCCGGGCAGAAGCCGGCGGTCTGGCGCCGGCTCCTGGTGCCCGCCGGGATCTCGTTGTCCGAACTCCACCACGTCCTGCGCATCGCCCTCGGCTGGCGCGAGATCGGCGGCTACGGCTTCGCCACGGCCGGCGCCAGCTACGTCGGGTGGGTGGAGTCCGCGTACAAGCTTTTCGCCGCACCCCGGCGGAGCGCCCGGCGTCATCGTGCGGAGCAACTCTTCGCCGAGGAGGGCGACGAGGTCAGCTACCTGCAGTACCTCGACTCCTACGTGCCAGGCGCCTCCGCGGCCGGCCTGACGGCGGAGCGTCGCTCGCTGCTGCGCCGCTACGCCGATCCATCGGACGGGCGCCCGGAGGCGGGCGCAACGGCCGAGGCGGAGGATGACGAGACCCGCCTGGTCGCGGAGACGGTCTTCGGCTTCGCCCTGCGTCCGCACCGCCTCCGCCTGGAGGCGTGGCTTCCTCGCGAGGAAGGGGTGACGTACCCGCTCTGCACCGGCGGCTCGGGGCAGGTGCCGGACCCTGACCCGGCCTGCACCGGCGCCTTCCGGACGCGGCGGGTCAGCGCGCTGCTTCAGGGCGGGTACGAGCGGAGGCGCGCGGAGGAGCGTTGGCGGACGCGCCTGCTGCGCGCCGCCTACTTCCTGGCTCCCGGCGAGGAAGCGCAGACGGCCATCCCCTGTCCGCGCGCCGCGGAGGACCGCCGCTGCACCGGCCGGTTGCGCGTGCGGCGCTTCGTCGACGATCTCGGCCTCGTCGGCTGGAGCTGTCCCGCCTGCGGAGCCGCAGGCGAGCTGCCCGGCCTGGACCGCCTGCCGACCAGCGCGCTCTTCCCGCTGGCCGTGTCGGGGGTGCGGCCGCCGGCGCAGGAGCAGAGGGTGCGCCTGGAAGCAGAGGCCTACGAGGCGCTGGGCGATCTGTCGTACGTGCTGGACGGCCTCTCCCCCTCCTTCGACCGGGCGCGCTGGGCGGACGGCCAGGTGGAACTCCCGGGCCCGCCGGCGCACCTCCTCGAACTCGCGAACTTGGCGCGCAGGGGCGCGTCGAGGGCCCGCGGTCGGCTCGCGCGGAGGCTGGACGAGGCGGCCGCCGTCATCGAGCGGCAGGTGCTCCCGCTGAACGGGCCCGAGGGCGAGGAGCCCGACGAGGAGCTCGAGGAGGAGCTGGCGGCGCTCGACCTCCACTCCGACCTCGACTCCGACGAAGGCGGGGAGAAGGAGCCCGGCGGCGGGGCAGCAGACGCGGAGCAGCTGGAGGCGGCCCTCCGCGCCTTGGCCGGCCGACCGGGGGGCGGCTTCCCCCACTCGCTCTCGGTCGCGCCTGCCCCGGCGCTGACCGAGGCCTCGCTTCGCGGCATCGCGCACCTGCTGGACTCGCAGACTTGGTCCTCGCCGGAGGAGGCCAGCGCCTTCCTGGAGAGCGCCGCCGCCCAGGCCGTCCTCGAGTCGGTCGCGCACCGTTTCGGAGACTCGCCGCTGGACCGTGCCCAGGCGCTGGCCTACGAGGCCTGGGAGGCGGACCCGCCGCGCCGCTACGAATTGGCCCGGGAGGCGCTCCGGCTTTCCGAGGATTGCAGCGACGCCTGGCTCATCCTCGCGGAGACCGAGGAGCGCTGGCAGCGGCGGAAGCGACTCTTCGAGCGCGCTCTGAGCGCGGCCGCGCACGCCCTCCAGGTCCGGGACGTCCCGGCCGAGGAGCGCACCTACGCCAACGTTTTCGCCCGCCCCTACGTCCGCGCCAAGGTGGCGCTGGCGCGCTGCTTGGTGGAGGGGCGCTTCCTCGCCGACGCGGAGCGGCTCTACCTGGAGATGCTTCGCGACGACCCCGACGACCCTATGGGCATCCGTTTCGAGCTGGGCCAGACCTACCACCACATGGCCGAGCGCTCCGACGCTGCCGGCGAGCGGGGCTTCGAGAAGCTCGCCCAGCTCCTCGACGCCCAGGAAGACGACCCCGACTCGTGGATGCGCTGGGAGCGGCTCTGGCTGGCCCTGGTCCGCCAGGCGCGCGGCCTTCCGGGCGGCTCGGAGGAGGCGGTGCGGAAGGCGTTCGACCTCGCGTTCGCCGCCAACCCACACGTGCCCGACTTCCTCCTGCTCCGCGAGGAGCCACCTGCCACGGCGGACGCGCCGTTCATGGCGTTGGGCAGCCCCGAGGAGGCGGCGAACTACGTCTTCACGGCGCTCCGCTGGTGGGCCGCCGAGCCGGCGACGCTGGCCCGGCTGGCGGAGCTGATGGAGGCGAAGGCCGGCGAGCGCGAAGGGGATCGCGGCGAAGCCGAGGACGAGGGCCGCGCGGCGGACGACAAGCGGGGCAGGTAGAGTCCACCGGGCCCTCCCGTGCGAGCGGCCCGGACAGCTCCGGCAGACATGCCTCCAAGCCGGGGAGCCGCGCGCCGGCTGCCGCCGCCCGGGAGAAGTTCGGGTCACCGCCCCACAGTCGCCCAAGCGAGACGTTCCGTGCCACCTCCACGGTGTCCGCCGGGTCGATGGCGCAGGAACGGACGTAGAAGCGGGCCCAACCGGGGGCGCCCTCCGCCCGCTCTACCCCGCCTCGTGGACCGAGACCGCTCAGAGGCGTTCTCCGAGGAACGACACGCATCTTCTCGCGGGAGGCGTCGCCCCGGAAACCGCTGGAGGAAGCGACCACCGCCACGACTTGCCCACCCGGTGCCGGGAGCACACGGCCTGTCTGAAGGCCGAGCGCCCGAACACGCCCGGCTCGCCGCCCACCCGAGCGGACCACCTCCGGAGTACGCTGGTGCCCGCGACCGCCCGCTGCCCGGGCGCCACCGCCGGCTAGCGCGGCCCCATGCGCAGCGCCCCGTCCAGGCGGATCACCTCGCCGTTGAGCATGGGGTTCTCCAGGATCTGCC
>JAIMAT010000094.1 GCA_023511835.1 Bacillota bacterium
CGGCCTCGACCTCTGCCGCTTCCACCGCGGACGGCCTCGTGCCGTCCGCCAGTGCCGGCCCCGCCGGCACCCGCGCCGCTGCCTCCGCCGCGGCCGGCTGGAGGAGGTGCCCGGCCGCGGCGAAGAAGCGCCCGCGTTCCTCGCCGGCCAGCTGGAGCGCGTTGGCCAGGGCATGGGTGGAGCGAAGCGAGGGATGGAGCTTGCGGCCCGCCTCCAGCTGGGCGACGTACTGCCTGGAGCAGCCGGCCAGACCCGCCAAGCCGGCCTGGCTCAGCCCGAGCCGGGTCCGGTGCCGGGCCAGCAGAAGGCCGAAGCTGCCCTCGGGCGCCAGCAACCCGCCTTCCCCTCCCCGCGAGAGCCGGTCGCCGACGACTGGATCGTGGAGGCGAAGATTCGCGGCGCGGGGTCCGCACACCTTCCCGCGCCCGACCGGAGGCCAAGGCCTATGTCTACTGTCGTCTGTCGAC
Organism: Bacillota bacterium; assembly: GCA_023511835.1. Taxonomy (NCBI): domain Bacteria; kingdom Bacillati; phylum Bacillota; species Bacillota bacterium. The sequence goes on from JAIMAT010000094.1 coordinate 468, forward strand.
CGCTACCCCGAAAAGGGGGGCCGTCCCTCCGCCCAGGCACGCACCGCCTCGTAGAAGGAGGCAGGGTCGATGGTGGCGGCGCGGGCCTCTTCCTGCGGCGGCCAACTCTCGCCGCCGGCCGCGGCCAGGGCTCTGGCGCTGGCGGAGACCGCCCGCTTGGCGGCGCGGAGCGAGGCGGGCGAGAGGCGTGCCAGCTCGCCGAGGAGCGAGGCGAGCGCCGCCTCCACCTCCCCCTCCGGCACCAACCGGCTGAGGAGGCCCCAGGCGAGCGCTTCCTCCGCGGGGAGCAGGCGGCCGGTGAGGAGGAGCTCCGTGGCCCTGGCCGGACCGGCGGCGCGGACCAGGCGCGCGGCGAAGGCCACGCCGGGCAGGATTCCCAGCCGGGCCACCGGCATCCCCAGGCGGGCGCGCGGGGTGCCCAGACGGAGGTCGCACGCCAGGAGAAGCTCGAGTCCCGCGCCCGCGGCCACCCCGTCCGCCACCGCGAGGGTCGGCGCGCCGAGCCGTTCCACCTTCTCCAGCGTCGCCTCCATCAGGGCGAACGCCGCGTCCACCTCCGGCGGCGTCAGCGAGCGGAGTTCGTCCAAGTCGGCGCCCGCGCAGAAGGAGCCGGGCCGGCCGCGCAGGACCAGCGCGCGCACGCCTGGGATCCGCTCCACTTCCTCGAGGAAGCCGCCCAGCGCCTCCCACATCGAGCGGGTCATGGCGTTCCGGCGCTCGGCGCGGTCGACCGTCAGCCAGGCGACGTGCCCCTCCCCGCCGGGGAAGGGGGCGATCTCGAGGGAGAGCGCCTCAGATCGCATGACGGATCCCCCGCGCGCGCTCCCCGTCGCCCGGGATGGCGCCCGCCTCCTGCAGCCGCTCCATCTCCGCCTCGTCGAAGCCGGCCTCGCGCAGGATCTCTCTCGTCTGCTGCCCGAGGAGCGGGGGCGCCAGCGCGATCCGCCCGGGGGTGCGCGAGAACTTGACGGGCAGCCCCGTCATGCGGAGCCGTCCGGCGACGGGGTGCTCCACCTCCACCACCATCTCCCGGGCCCGCACCTGGGGGTGGGCCAGCGCCTCGCCCACGCCGAGGATGGGGCCCGAGGGCACGCCCGCCCGATCGAAGCGCTCCGTCCACTCGGCCGAGGAGCGCGTGGCCAGGCGCGCGGCCAGGATGGGGACCAGCTCTGCGCGGTGCTCCACCCGGGCCGGGTTGGTGGCGAAACGCGGGTCGGCGGCCAGCTCGGGCAGCTCCGCCGCCTCGCAGAAGGCCCTCCAGAGCCGGTCGTTGCCCACCGCCACCATGATGTGCCCGTCGGTGGTGGCAAAGGGCTGGTAGGGGACGATGGTGGGGTGGGCCGAGCCCAGCCGCTCCGGGTCGCGGCCGGTGGCGAAGTAGGCGCCGGCGGCGTAGGTGAGCCAGGCGATCTGGCCGTCCAGCAGCGAGACGTCCAGGTACTGCCCCTCGCCCGAGCGCTGGCGCTCGTAGAGGGCGACCACGATGGCGAAGGCGGCCCACATGCCGGCGGCCAGGTCGGCGACGGACATGCCGTGTTTGGTCGGTTCGCCCCCGGGCTCGCCGGTCAGCGACATCATCCCGCTCATGGCCTGGGCGACGGCGTCGAAGCCGGGCCGGTCGCGGTCCGGCCCGGTCTGGCCGAAGCCCGAGATGGAGCAGTAGACGAGCCGGGGGTTGAACTGGCGCAGCTGGCGGTAGCCGATGCCCAGACGGTCGGCCGTCCCCGGGCGGAAGTTCTCGATCACCACGTCCGCCCGCTCGGCCAGGCGGTAGACCACCCGTCGCCCCTCGGGAAGGGAGAGGTCGAGGGCGAGGCTGCGCTTGTTCCGGTTGACGCTCAGGAAGTAGGCGCTCTCGCCGCCCAGGAAGGGGGGACCCCACTGGCGGGTGTCGTCCCCCGAACCCGGGCGCTCCACCTTGACGACGTCCGCCCCCCAGTCGGCCAGCATCATCGAGCAGTAAGGCCCCGAGAGGATGCGGGAGAAGTCGAGCACGTGCACCCCTTCCAGCGGTGGACGGCCGGCGGTCGACGTCCCATCCATCCCATCCACCTCCCCGGCAGGCGGCGCGGGGCCCGGCAGGGAGTCAGCCGGGGGACCGGGGCTCGGGCTCCTCCTGCCGGAGGTGCCGGGCCACCCGCTCGCCAGCCTCGCGGATGTGCTCCTCCATCACCGCGGCCGCCCGCTCCGGCTCGCCTGCGCGGACCGCCTCCAGGACGTCGCGGTGATGCTCCAGGTAGGCCGCCGCGTTGCCCGGTATGGCCAGGCTCGCGTGGCGCGCGAAGACGATGCGGTCCTGCAGGCCCGACATCAGCTGCGCCAGGGTGGCGTTGCCGGAGGCGGCGCAGACGGCGTCGTGGAAGGCGTTGGTTGCCTCCACCAGCGCCTCGCGCAGGCCCACCGGGTCGGCCAGCGCCTCGCGGTGGCGCTCCAGGGCCTCCCGCGCCCTCTCCAGCGCCTCCAGCGCCTCGGCGCGCCCCTCCCGCACCGCCAGCGCCGCCTCGTAGGCGGCCAGCCGCTCCAGCGCCGAGCGGCAGGCGTACAGCTCGCGGACCTGCCGCAGGCTGAGCCGCGTCACCTCCAGGCCTCCGTCGGCGCGGGTCACCAGTCCGTCCTGCTCCAGCTTGCGCAGCGCCTCGCGCACCGGCGCGCGGCTGACGTCCAGGTCGGCCGCCAGGCGGCTCTCCACCAGGCGCTCCCCGGGCCGGATCCGCTCGGTGACGATGGCGTGGCGCAGCCGCCGGTAGACCTGCAGGTAGATGGGCTCGGCCTTCTCGATCGGACCTCCGGCCGGCGACTCCCAATCCAGCGGACTCTTCACGGAAGCACCTCCGAGAACGTGTCCGGACGATTCCGGACGGGCTCCGTCCCAGAAGGCTTTCCTTCCGCGACTCCGCTGCGACTCCTCTCCCCGGAGGCCCGCGGGAGCGGGCGCCCGGTGCCGGCTGCCGCCCTGGCGGCCGCGCCCGCTTCAAGTCGGCCCGCCCCCCTCTCTCCCCACCGCCCCGGCCTCAGTCGGGGAGCGCATGACCCCGGGTCTCCGGAGCCAGCCCCAGGAGCGCCAAGCCGACCAGGAAGGCGACGGAGGTGAGGGCGATGGGCGTGCCCAGCGAGTGGAAGTAGCTGACGCCGGCCCCCACCAGGAAGGTGATGGCGGCTCCCAGGAAGCGGCCGATGGAGGTGGCGAAGGCGAAGGCGGTGGCGCGCACGTCGGTGCTGTACTGCTCCGGGAGCCAGAGCGTGAAGACGGCGAAGTCGGCGCCGCCCAGGCCCAGCACCGGCAGCAGGTAGTAGAAGCTCCGGACGGTGCCGTGGTAGAAGACCCAGCCGAAGTCGCCGGCCACGGCCACGAACATGCAGAGGAACATGAACGCCAGCGTCGCCCGCCGGCCGATCCGCTCGGCCAGGAGCGGCATCAGGAGGCAGCCGACGACGGTGAAGGCGGCTGTCAGCATGGTGCCGTAGGAGGCCAGGTGGACCGTAGTCACCTTGTCCAGGCCGGCGGCGGTGGCCAGCTGGGTGATGGCCGTGGGCAGGTAGACCGTCCCGGCCCAGAGCCCGATCATGGCCACGCTGAGGAGCAGGGCGTTGCCCACGGTCCGCCGCAGGTAATGCGGCGCGAAGATCCCCGAGAGGAAGCGGCCGAAGCCCTCGCGCCGGGTCTGCGTCCCCACGCGCTGCCAGCGCTCGGGCTCGCGGACGCCGTAGCGAATGAAGGCGACCAGAAAGGCGGGGATGATGCCGATCCAGAACATGACGCGCCAGCCGAAGGCCGGCGTGACGAAGAGGTTGAGGAGGGCGGCCACCACGAAACCGATGTAGTAGCCGGTGTGGAGGTAGCCCGCCCCCATCTTGCGGCGCGACTCCGGCCACTCCTCGGCCACGAAGGTGCCGCCCATGGACCACTCGCCCCCGATGCCCAGCCCGGCCAGGAAGCGGAAGAGCATCAGCTCCCAGACGTTCTGGGCGAAGCCGGCCAGAAAGGTGAAGAGCGAGTAGACCAGGATCGTCCACATCAGCGTCCGCGCCCGCCCGAAGCGGTCGGCCACCGGCCCCCAGAGCGTCGAGAGGCCCCAGCCGACCAGGAAGAGGGCGAAGCCGACGCCGCCCCAGAGACCCAGGCTGGCCGGGCTGACCGCGATGCCCGACTTGGGCAGCAGCTCGGTCAGCGCCGGCGTCAAGACCAGCGCGAAGATGCTGGAGTCCATCCCGTCCAGCAGCCAGCCGCCCCACGAAGCGAGGAAGCCGTTAACCTGGTTCCGGGTCAGGCGCTCCACCGCGGGTTGCCGCTCCGTCCATGTCGCCAAGCGGGCTCACCTCCCGAACCCTTCCCGGTGGCAGGCGCGCGCCTTCGCCACCGATCGACACTCGACTGTCGACCGTCTACCGCCTGGGTAGGTGGCCATTCGGCGCGGCCGCCCTCTCTCCTGCCGGTGTTCTCCGTTCTTCCCACATTCGACGGCGGGTCACGACGTTCTCCAGCCGGGAGGCCTGGCCGGTCTCCGATCCGCCCTTCTCCGACGCGACCCGGCCGCGCCGCCCCGGGGCCTCCCGCCCCGCCCGCTGCCGCGGCAGGCCCGCCCGCCGGGAGCGGCGTATAAGGGGCTCCGCCGGCGCCTGCCGCCCGCCGTCCCCCGGGAGGCGGCGACGCGCCAGGTCTTGGGGTGGGAGGCGATGGCCACGCCGGGAGGGGGCTTCCTGGACGAGGAGCTGGTGGGGCGCTGGTTCGAGGGCGTCCTGGGGCGCGGCGAGCTAGAGCCGGAGCTACGGCGCGACCTGGCGCAGCGCTGGGGCGGCGTCCTGGCGCGGCTGCGCGCCTTCGACGAGGGGTTGCTGGAGGAGCTGCCGCCCGCCTTCGCCTTTGACCCCGCGGCGGTGGAGCCGGGCGCGCCGAGGCTGGAGCCGGCCTCGCTGGCCGGCATGGCGGCGGGCGAGGCGATGGGCTATTCGCCGGCGCCCGGCGCGGCGGCAGGGGAGGAGAAGGCGCCCGCCGACGGGGAAGGGGGGGCGGCACCAGCCGCGGCGGGAGGCGCCGCGGGCGAGGGCGGCGCTCCCCCGCTCCGCGCCCGCGATCCCCTGGCCGAGCTGTCGGCCGGCCAGCTGCTGGAGGCCATGCGCGCCGGGCGCCTCTCCCCCCGGGAGCTTCTGGAGACGACGCTGGAGCGGGTCCGCCTCCTCGACCCCGTCCTGCACGCCTTCGTCCACCTGGCGGCGGAGGAGGCGCGGACGGCGGCCGCGGAGGCCGAGGAGCGGTTTCGCACCGGCCGTCCGCGGGAGCTGGAGGGCGTGCCCGTCGTCCTCAAGGACCTCTTTGACGTGCGCGGCCAGCCCACCACGGCCGGCTCCGCCGTCCGCGCCGGGCGGCGGGCGGCGCGCGACGCGCACGTCGTCCGCCTCCTGCGCGAGGCCGGCGCGGTGCTGGTAGGCAAGGTGAGCACGCACGAGTTCGCCTTCGGCGTGACCACCGACACGCCGTTCCACGGGCCCACGCGCAACCCCTGGGAGCCGGGGCACGTCCCGGGGGGCTCCAGCGGCGGCTCGGCCGCCGCCGTCGCCGCCCGCGTCGTCCCCGTCGCCCTGGGCACCGACACCGCCGGCTCCGTCCGCATCCCCGCCGCCGCCTGCGGCGTCACCGGCTTCAAGCCCACCTACGGGCGCATCGGCCGGAGCGGCGTGGTGCCGCTCAGCTGGTCGCAGGACCACGTGGGCCTGCTGGCGCGGAGCCTGGAGGACGTGGCCCTGGTGGCCGAGCTCCTGGCCGGCCCCGACCCGGAGGATCCCGCCGCGCATGCGGCCGTCCCCCTGGCGCCAGGCTCCGCCCGCGCCGCCGTCGCCCGGGGACGGGAGCGGCCGGACCTGCGCGGCCTCCGCCTCGGCCTGCCGGCCGGCTGGCTGGAGGACCGGGTGGCGCCGGCGGTGGAGGAGCGCTTCCGCGCCCTCCTGGAGCGTGCCGGCGCGGCGGGGGCGCGGCTGGAGGCGGTGGAGCTGCCGCCGGCTCCGCTCCTGGCGCTCCTCAACCGGGTGGTGACGCTGGCCGAGGCGGGCGCCTACCACGCGCCCTTCCTGGCCCGCGCCGGCCGCCTCTACTCGCCCGACGTCCGCGCGCGCCTGGAGCTGGGCCAGCTGGTGCCGGCGCGCGACTACCTGCTCGCCCAGCGCCTGCGCGGCGAGCTGGTCCGCCAGGCACGCCGGGCGGCGGCGGAGGTGGACGCGCTCTTGACGCCCACGCTGCCGCTCCCCGTCCCCCGCATCGGCCAGCGGCTCTGGTTCCCCGGCGGCCGCCCGGAGGCGGTGCCGGACGGTCTCATCCGCCTGACCGCCGGCTTCTCCTACCTGGGCTTCCCGGCGCTTACGCTCTTCGCCGGAACCGACCCCGAGGGGCTCCCCCTGGGGCTGCAGGTGGTGGGCGCCCCGGGCGAGGACGTGCGCCTGCTGGAGGTGGCGGCGGCGCTGGAACGCCACCTGCTCGCCTGAGGCGCGGGCGGGGCCGGCCCGCCCGGGACCGGCCCCGCCGCCCCCTGCCCGTCATTCGGCCTGGCGGATGGCCTCCACGGCCGCCG
>JAIMAT010000095.1 GCA_023511835.1 Bacillota bacterium
GCCCGGCCAGGGCCGGCAGCCAGGGGACGGCCGGGACGCGGAAGGGCCGCCGCCATTCGGGATGGCGGCGGCGCAGGACGATGACGCCCAGCGAGACGAGAAAGAAGGCGGCCAGGGTGCCGATGTTGGCCAGCCGCGCCACCTCTCCCACCGGGAGCAGGCCGGCCAGCAGGGTGACCGCCAGCCCCGTCAGCAGCGTCACGCGGTAGGGCGTGCGGAAGCGGGGGTGAAGCCGGGCGAAGCCGGCGGGAAGCAGGCCGTCCCGGGCCATGGCGAAGAAGATGCGGCTCTGGCCGAAGACGTTGACCAGGAGGACGCTGGTCAGGCCGGCCAGGGCCCCCACCGAGACCGCCGCCGCCCCCCAGCGTACCCCCACGTCCAGGAGCGCCGTGGCCACCGGCGAGGCGGTGTCCAGCCTCCGGTAGGGCACCAGCAGCGTCAGCAGCGCCGAGACGGCCACGTAGAGCGCCGTGGAGACGCCCAGCGAGGCCAGGATGCCCCGCGGCAGGTCGCGCGCCGGCTCCCTCACCTCCTCGGCCGCCGTCGAGACCGCGTCGAAGCCGATATAGGCGAAGAAGATGATGGCCGCGCCGTGGAAGACGCCGGGCAGCCCGTAGGGCAGGAAGGGCCGCCAGTGGACCAGCCGCGCGTGGATGGAGCCGGCGGCCAGAAAGACGGCGATCACCGCCAGCTTGATCATCACCACGAGGTCGTTGACCCGTTCCCCCTGGCGGGTCCCGCGGACCAGCAAGGCGGTTACGGCCAGCGTCACCGCCATGGCGGGGAGGTTCAACCCGCGCGCCTGCCCCGGCGCAGCCAGGAGGGGCGAGGTGGCCCAGGCCGGCAGCCGCAGGCCGGCCGAGGCCAGCAGGTCGCGCAGGTAGCTGGACCAGCCGATGGCGACCGCGGCGGCCGCCACCACGTACTCCAGGATCAGGTCCCAGCCGATCACCCAGGCCACGATCTCGCCCAGCGCCGTGTAGGCATAGGTATAGGCGCTCCCCGCGATCGGCAGCATGGAGGCGAGCTCCGCATAACAGAGGGCGGCCAGGGCGGCCACCGTCCCGGAGACGAGGAAGGAGAGGACGATCCCCGGACCCGCGTAGCGCGCCGCGCCCACGCCGGTCAGGACGAAGATGCCGGTGCCGATGATGGCCCCGATGCCGAAGAGGGCGAGCTCCGGCGCCCCCAGGGTGCGGCGCAGGCGGGGGCCGGACTCGGCCTCGCGCAGGGCCAGTTCCGGCGGTTTGCGGCGGAAGAGCGGTCGGAGGTCCATGGCCTTCTTACGGTCTCCGACCTCCCCCGCGCTATGCGGCCGGTACGGCGGTGCAGGAGATGCGGCCGCCGGACCGGAATGAAGGGAGCAAGCGGAGGTGCCCTGTTGAACCCTTCGTCGAAGCCGGAACGCCGGATCGAACTGAGCTGGCAGGACGTGGAGCGGCTGGTCCTCGACCTCAAGCCCAAACTACTCGAGGCGGGCCCCTTCGACGCCATCCTCTGCGTCACACGCGGGGGCCTCATCCCGGCCGGGCTCCTCTCGGAGCTGCTCGACCTGCGGAACGTGATGGCGGCCTCCGTGGTCTTCTTCTGCGGCCCCTGGCAGACCGAGCGACGACCGCTCTTCTGGCAGTTCCCCTCGGGGGACGACCTCCGCGGCAAGCGCCTCCTGGTGGTGGACGACGTCTGGGCGGACGGCGAGCTGCCCATGGCGGTCAAGACCCGCGCCATCGCCGCCGGCGCCCGCCCCTCGGTCGTCGTCCTCCACTACCGGCGCAGCCTCAGCCACTTCCCCAACGACGGTCCCGACTTCTTCGCCGCGGAGACGGACGACTGGCTGGTCTACCCCTGGGAGCGGCTGACCGGTTGAGCGGGCGGATAGAGCCCGGCGCCTGGGGCGGCGACCCGCGAGGAGGTGATTCCCTCTGGCCTCTCTCCTCCACCTGGTGCGGGCCGTCCACGGGCTCGCACTGGGCGATCTGGTCATGCTCCTCGGACTGGTCCGCCTGGTCTGGCTCCTGGGAGGGGGCCGTTGGGCGGGCGACCGCCTGCTGGGCCGTCTCTTCGTCGGCCTGGCCGACCTGATGGCGCTCTTCGGGCTTCTCCGGCTCCTGTTCGCGCCGCCGGCAGGCTACGCCTGGTTCCACCCGCTCCTCATGGTGGCCGGCTTGGGGCTCCTCCACGCCGGGCAGGGACGCTGGGCCGCGGGCGCCTCGCGGCCCGGCGCCTGGCTCCTCGTCGGCGGCTACTTCCTGCTGGCGGCAGGCTACGTGCTCATCCTGCGGCTGGAGGGCGCCGCCTAGGCAAACCGTACGCCGGACGCCCGCCGCGCGCCCCGGCGGGCGTCCGTGCCCGGAGGCTGCGCCGCTAGGCGCGGGGTGCGCCCTTTTCGGCCGGATCCCTTCCCGTCCCGCTCCCGTCCGCCGCGGCGGGCGGCTGGGCGGGGCCGCCCTGGCCGCCTCCATCCGCCGAGACGGCGGACCGGAACTCGCGCATGCTCTGGCCCAGCGAGCGTCCCAGCTCGGGGAGCCTGCCTGGCCCGAAGAGGACCAGGGCGATGGCGAGGAGGATCAGGAGGTGCCATGGCGTCAGAAGCTCGCGTGCCCACATGGTCTCGTTCACCTCGCTGGCGGGGCCGGGAGGCCGGGCCGGCCCGGGCGGAGCAGGCGGCCTCTCTCCGCCCCCGCACGACGGCCGTATCGTAGCCGTGCGGGTGACCGGCCGCTATCGCCCGGAATGGTGAGGCAGCCGGGCGTGTGGCAGATCGTCGGCCCGTGCCGGCGCGAGCCGGCCACCGAGGCGACAGGGGGTGGGTCTTGCCGTGGAGACCGGATGGACGAGCCAGGACCTGGCGCTGATCGAGGCGGCGCGCGAGATCATCCGCCGCCGCTACCGCCACGGTTGGCACCACGTGGGCGCCGCCGTCCGCGCCCGCTCGGGGAGGGTGTACGCCGCGGTCCACCTCGAGGCCTACGTGGGGCGCGCGGCGGTCTGCGCCGAGGCGGTGGCCCTCGGCATGGCCGTCGCCGCCGGAGAGGAGGCCGTCGAGGCGGTGGTGGCCGTGCGCCATCCGGCTCCCGGCGAGCCCGACCGGGAGATCCGGGTGGTCTCCCCGTGCGGCCTCTGCCGCGAGCTGATCAGCGACTACAGCCCCGACGCCGCGGTCCTCTTCACCGAAGGCGGCCTGCCGCGGAGGGCCGCGGTCCGCGAGCTGCTCCCCGCCAGGTACAGCCGCGGCCGGGAGCCTTAGCCGGCCGGTTCAGAGGAACTCGCGCACGTCCCGGAAGCGCGGGTGGAGGGCGACGTTGAGGGCGGCCGCCAGCACCTTGGCGAGGTCGTCCACCAGGAGGTCCACTTCCTTGGGTGTCACCATCAGGTCGCCGGCGGCCGGGTCGACCACGCTCTCCACCACCTGCCGCTTGCGTGCCTCGTCCCAGGCGGGCGGCGCCGCGGAGGCGCGCGAGGCGCGGCGGGGGAGCGGGTCGGCTGCCGCCTCCTGGAGCGTCCTCTCCAGCGTCTCCAGGGCGATGGAGAAGGCGCGCACCACCATGGGGACGCCGACGGCCACCACCGGCACCCCCAGCCGCTCACGCGTGATCGGCTCGCGCGCGTTGCCGATGCCCGAGCCCGGCTCGATGCCGCTGTCGGCGATCTGGACCGTGGTGGCCAGGCGCTCCAGCGAGCCGGCCGCCAGGGCGTCGACGACCACCAGCGCGTCGGGCCGGATGCGCTCGGCCACGCCCAGGATGACCTCGCTGGTCTCGATGCCGGTGGTGCCCAGCACCCCCGGGGCGAGCGCGGCCACGCTGCGCATGCCGTCGCGGACCTCGGGCGGGTAGCTGGACTCGATGCCTCGGGTCACCAGCAGCTCGCGGACGACGCGCGGGCCCAGCGCGTCGGGGGTGGCCTGGGCGTTGCCCAGCCCGACCACGAAGACCGTGGCCTGCTCTTCGAGAGGAAGCAGGCTGCGCAGCTCCTCGGCGGTGATCCGCGCCACCGCCTCCTGGATGGCGGGGTTGCGCGCGCGCAGCTCGGCCGCCTCGATGGTGGTGTAGGTGCCCGGCGGCTTGCCGATGCGCCGCGCCGCGGCGGCGTCGCGGACGCGGACGCGGCGGAGATGAACGTGGCCGCGCTCCTCTTCCTGGACCTCGATCCCCTCGTCCCGGCCTTCGCGCGCCAGACGGTCGCGCGCCTCCACGGCCAGGTCGGTGCGGATCTGGCCGAGAAGGCCGAGGCCCTCCAGGGGAGCCTCTCCCATCCGACTCACCCTTTCGGGAAGATAACCGCGGGGGGCCGGGAGCATGCGGATCGTCGCGGGCGAGTGGCGAGGCCGTCGTCTGGCCCGCCCGGCGCCGGCCACGCGGCCGACTTCGGAGCGGGTGCGCGAGGCCGTCTTCGACCTGCTCGAGGCGCGGCGTCCGCCGGCGGCGGCCGTCCTCGACCTCTTCGCGGGCACCGGCGCCCTGGCGCTGGAGGCTCTCAGCCGCGGAGCCGGGCGGGCCGTTCTGGTGGAGGGCGACGCGGCCGCCGCCCGCGTGGTGCGGCGCAACATCGCCCTCTGCGGGGCGGAGGGGCGGGCCCGCCTGCTGGCCATGGACTGGCGCCGGGCGCTGGACCGCCTGGAGCGGGAGGGCGAGCGCTTCGGCCTGGTCTTTCTCGATCCGCCCTACGGGCGCGGTCTCCTGGAGGAAGCCCTGCGCCGGCTGGACGGGGAGGGCGCGGCGCCTTTGCTCGAGCCCGGTGCGCTGCTGGTGGCGGAGCGGGCGCGAGGGGAGGAGTTGCCCCAAGGGGTCGGAAGCTTTATTCGGTTGGACGAACGACGATATGGCGAGACGGTGGTGGCGATCCTGACCCGCGGCTGACCCGCCCGGCGGCGCGGGAGGACGGCTGGGAGGTGCGGCATGCCCAAGGCGCTCTGCCCCGGAAGCTTCGACCCGCTGACCTACGGGCACCTCGACGTGATCGAGCGCGCCGCCCGGGTCTTCGAACAGGTTTACGTCACCATCTTCCAGAACGACGCCAAGGCGCCGCTCTTCACCGTGGAAGAGCGGCTGGAGATGTGCCGGGAGGCGGTGGCCCACCTCCCCAACGTGACGGTTGACGCCTACCACGGCCTTCTGGTGGAGTATGCCAGGAAGCAGGGCGTCGGCATCGTGGTCAAGGGGCTTCGCGCCGTCTCCGACTTCGAATACGAGTTCCAGATGGCCCAGATGAACCGCCGACTAGACGCAGAACTGGAGACCTTCTTCATCATCGCCCGTCCCGAGCACGCCTACCTGAGCTCGAGCATCGTCAAGACCATCGCCCGCTTCGGAGGTTCGGTCAGCGGCCTGGTGCCGCCCCACGTGGAGAGCCGGCTGCTGGGCAAATTCGGAAGGAGCGTCTGACCGTGGAAGAGGATCCCCTCGCCATCCTGGACGAGCTGGAACAGCTGCTCAGCGAGGCCGGTCACGTCCCCCTCACCGGCAGGCTGATGGTCGACGAGGAGGCGGTCTTCGGTCTCCTGGACCGACTGCGCGAGGCGCTGCCGGAGGCGCTCCGCCAGGCGCAGCGCGTGATGCGCGAGCGCGACCGGATCGTCGCCCAGGCCCGCGAGGAGGCCGAGGCGGTGGTGCGCGAGGCGCAGGTCTACGCCGAGAAGCTGGTGCGCGAGTCGGCCATCACCCAGCGCGCCCAGGAAGAGGCCAACCGCATCGTCGAGGAGGCGCGCGCGGTCAGCCGCGAGGTCCGCCTGGGCGCGCGGGAGTACGCCGACGACCTCCTGGCCAAGGTGGAGCGGAACCTGCAGCGCTCGCTGGAGATCGTCGGCCAGGCGCGGGCCGAACTGGCCCCGCCCGCGGAGGCCGCGGCCGCCGCCGAGGAGGCGACCGGCGAGGCGCAGGCGCGCTCCGCGGGGCGGACCGCCGGCGGACGGGCCGAGGGCGGTCCGGCGGGCGCGGCGCCGGGCGAGAACTCCCGGCGCTGAGCCGACGGGGCCGGGGGCCTCCGGGCGCCGGGCGGAGGCGGCTCGCTGGCGCGCGGCGGCGGCCGTAGAATGAGATGGCGGCCGTCGGCGGCGACGCCCGCGAGGCGGAGCCCTTTCCGGCAGGGCCGCCCGGGAGGCGGATCGGTTGGATCTCATCACCCCTTGGCACCTACTGGTCATTCTGATCATCGCCCTGATCGTCTTCGGACCGCGGCGGCTGCCCGAGCTGGGCCGCTCGCTGGGTGACGCCATCCGCGAGTTCCGCAGCGCCACCAGCAACGCCATCAACGCCGCCGGCGAGGCGTCGCGGCCCGCCGCAACAGAGAAGGGCGCCGGCCAGGAGAAGGGCGGCGAGGCGGCCGGCACGCACGAGCGGCAGGGCGCGGACGAGGCCGCCGGGCCGGCGAAGGAGTCCTAGCGGAGCCGGGCGGGGGCGGCGGGGAGAGGGCGGGCGGCGCGCGGAGGCGGGGCCGCCCGTCGCGGCCGCAAAGGCCGCGCGGTGAGGTCCGGCCTTTCCTCGGCGGCCTCCTGGACTCCGCAGCGTGCCACAGCCTGGAATCGCCCCTTGCTTCTCCCGGGCCTCAATCCGACAAGCGCCATCGGGGGACCGGGTGACCTCGGCCGCGACGCTTTCCCGGCGGTCTTGGTCACCCGCCCTGCCGCCGGGGCGGGGGTGCTTTCGCACATGCTCCCCATGGCGATCCACGTCGACCCCGCCAGGCACGACATCGACGAGATCGGCAGACCATCGAGCAGCCGCCCACCCGGCCTTTCGCCACCTCCTGCGCGAACTTCCGCAAAGGGAGGACGCGCGGGAAGGGAGGCCGGCGCCTGCCCTCTACCTTGGCGCAGAGCAGTGCCTACCGGCTGCCGCCCGGGGCGGTCGCAGCCGAGCCTCCCGCTCCGGGGGCGGCCGCGTCCGGCAGATCCTTCAGGCCGGTTCCCGCGAAGAGTTCGGCCACCAGGCTCTGGATGGCCTGGGGGTGGGGGAGGAGGACGTCGGCGCCGCCGGGGGTGACCCAGTTGCTGAC
>JAIMAT010000096.1 GCA_023511835.1 Bacillota bacterium
GGGCGCCGGCTTCGCCTCCGGCCAGGAAGTGGCCACCTTCTTCACCCTCCGCCCCGCCCCGGGGGCGGCGCTGGCGGCCGCCGCCCTCACCCTGGCGCTGGGCGGCGGCCTGCTTGTCCGCCAGGCGGCGCGGGCCGGCGCGGGCACGCTGGAGGAGCTCCTGGCCTGGCGCTCGCGCCGCCTGGCGCGCGGGGTGGGGCCGCTCTGGCTGGGCTTCCTGGGGCTGGTGCTGGCGGCGATGCTGGCCGGCAGCGCCGCCCTCCTGGTCCAGCGCGGCCTGCCCGGCCGCGGCGGGTCGGCGCTCTTCGCCCTGCTGGTGGCGCTGACGGTGGTGCGGGGCGTGGAGTGGGTCGACCGCCTCTACCGCTGGCTGGTCCCGGCCAAGGTGGGGGCGCTGGCGCTCCTGGCGCTCCTGGCCTGGCTGGGCACGCCGCCCACGGAGGCGCTCTCCCCGCCGCCCCCCGCCCCGCCCCTCCAGGCGGCCGGCTCGACGCTCCTGGGCGCCGCCTTCGGCGGCTACAACCTCCTCCTCTCCGCCGGCCTCCTCCTTCCCGGCCGGCGCCCGCGCGGCGCCGGAGAGACCTGGGCGGCGGCCGCCGGCGGCCTCCTGGCGGCCGCCATGGCGGCGCTGGTGGACGCCGCCCTGCGCCGCACGGGGGCGGCGACGCTGGCCTACGACGTGCCCATGGAACGGCTGGCGGCGCTGCACGGCGCCTGGGCCTCGGCGCTCTACTCGCTGGTCCTCCTGGCCGCCATCTACACCACGGCCGTGGCCGTGGCGCTGCCGCTGGCCGGCCGGGCGGCCGGCCTCGCGGGCGGCCGGGCCGGTGCCGCGGCGGGGACGGCGGCCGTGGTGGCGGCGGCCTGGCTGGTGGCCCAGGTGGGCTTCGTGGCGCTGGTCCGCGTCGCCTACCCGCTGATGGGGCTGCTGGCGCTGGCGCTCCTGGCCGCCCTCCTGGCCGGCGGCGGGCGGCGGTGCTGAGAGGGGCGGGCGGCGGTGCCGAGGGGGACGGGCGGGGCGGCGGGAAGGGGCTACCCGGCCGCCGGCGGCAGCTCCACCGGCACGGGCCCGAGCAGCGTCACCCCCTCCGGCTCCAGGCGGCAGCGCCAGGCGTAGAGCTCGACGCCGGCCGCCGCCGCCCGCCGCGCCGCCTCGGCGAAGGCGGGGTCCAGGCCGGCGAAGGGCCGCAGGAGGCGGGCGTCGTCGCGCTGGATGAACCAGACCAGCGCCGCGCGGCTGCCGCCGCGGACCGCCTCGGCCAGCTCCTCCAGGTGCCGCCGGCCGCGGGCCGTGGGCGCGTCGGGGAAGAGGGCCACCCCCTCGTCCACGCGGTTGCAGGACTTGGTCTCCACCACTCCCCGGGCGCCCCCCGGCCCCTCCACGAGGAAGTCCGCCCGCCCGGCGCCCAGCGGCGGCTCGGCGCGCACCACGCGCCAGCCGGCGAAGGGCTCGAGCCGCCCCCCCGCCAGGGCGGCGGCGAAGAGGCGGTTGGGCAGGCCGGCGTCGACGCCCACCCAGCGCTCTCCGTGGCGGACCAGCACCAGGCGGCCCGCCGTCCGGCCGCCGGCCGCCCCGGCCGGTCGGAGCCAGGCCAGCGCCTCGGCGCCCGGCCGGAGCAGCTCGCTCATGCGCCCGGAGTTGGGCAGGTGGAGGAGGAGCGGCTCCCCGCGGTACTCCGCCTCCACGGCGAAGCGGTTCCGCCGCCCGCCGAGGCGTACCGGGACGAGCGGGGCGGGCAGGAGCGGGAGCGGCTCGGACGAACTGCCTCCCGCGGGGGAGGCGAGGCCGGTGTGGACGCGCATGCTGGGGCTGCTGCTCTGGGCGGTGATGGCTCCCTTCCTGGCCATCGCGCTCGCCTCCCTGGCCATGATGCTCCTGCCGGCGCCCGGCCCCCTCTGGGGCGGCGCGGTCACCCTGCTCAGCGTGGCCGCCCTGGCCTCGGTCCCGCTGCTCATCCGGCGCGAGGCGCGCGAGGCGGGCGACCGCTTCTCGACCGTGGCCGGCGCCGCCGTCGCCGGCTGGTCGGCGCTCGCCGCCATCCTCGTCGATTGGGTCGTCCCCGTCCACATCCTCTGAGGCCGGCCGGGGCGCTAGCATAGGGCCATGATCCTGGGGACCGGCGTCGACATCGTGGAGATCGAGCGGGTGCGAAGGGCGTTGGAGCGGCGCGGCGAACGGCTGCTCCAGCGGGTCTGGACCGCCTCCGAGCAGGCGTTCGGGCGCGGCACGCCCGGCTGGCTGGAGAGCCTGGCCGGCCGCTTCGCCGCCAAGGAAGCGGTCCTCAAGGCGCTGGGCTCCGGCCTGCGCGAGGCCTCCTGGCGCGAGGTGGAGGTGGTGCGCGAGCCCTGGTCGGCGCCCCGCGTCCGCCTCTCGGGGCGCGCGGCGGCGCGGGCGGAGCGGCTGGGGGTGGCCCGCTGGCACCTGAGCATCAGCCACAGCCGCGGCTACGCCGTGGCGGTGGCCATCGCCGAGGCGGCCGGGCCGGAGCCGGAGGCGGAGCCGCGGCCGGAGACGGGGGGAGCCGTGTGAGCGGAGCGGGAGGCGCCGGGGAGATCGAGCTGCTCACCGCGGAGGAGATGCGCGAGGCCGACCGCCTGGCCGCCCAGCGCTGGGAGGTGGGCGCCGAGCCGCTGATGGAGGTGGCCGGGCTCCAGGTGGCGCGCGCCCTGGCCTCGCTGGCGGCGCGGGGGCTGCCGGAGCCGCCGCTCGGCCGGGGCCTCCTGCGCGTGGAGGAGCTGCCGCCGCCCTCGGCGCCCGGCGCCTCCGGCCGCCCCGGGCGGCGACGCCCGCACCTCCCTCCCGGACCGGAGCCGCGTGTGGCGGTGGTGGTGGGGCGCGGCCACAACGGCGGCGACGGGCTGGTGGCCGCCCGCCACCTGGCGGCCATGGGGATGCGGGTGAGCGCGTTCCTGCTGGCCGACGAGGGCGAGGCGGAGGGCCTGCCCGCGCTCCAGTGGCGCCGCCTGGCCGGCTGGCCGCTGGAGCGTCGCGCGCTGGGGCGGTCGGGCGCCGGCCTGGAGGAGGCGCTTCAGGGCGCCGCCTGGATCGTCGACGCCGTCACGGGCAGCGGCGTCCAGGGCGGCCTGCGGGGCGGCGCGGCGCGCGCCGCCGAGGCCATGGCGGCCGCCCGCGCCCGGGGCGCGCGCGTGCTGGCGCTGGACCTGCCCAGCGGCAGCGACGCCGACCGCGGCGCTTGCCCCGACCCGCACGTGCGCGCCGACGTCACCGTCACCGTCGGCCGGCCCAAGCTGGGCACGCTCCTCTACCCGGCGGCGGAGGCGGCCGGCCTCCTCCTCCTGGGGGAGATCCCCGTACCGCCCGCGGTCTGGGAGGCGGTGGCGCCGCGCGCCCGGCTGCTGGAGCCGGCGGGGGCGGCGACGCTCCTGCCGGCGCGGCCGGCGGCGGCGCACAAGGGGCTTTTCGGCCATGTGCTGGTGGTGGGCGGCTCGCGCGGCCTGGGCGGCGCGCCGGGGCTGGCGGCCCGGGGCGCGCTGCGCGGCGGCGCGGGCCTGGTCAGCGTGGCCACGGTGGAGGAGGTGGCGGTGGCCGTGGCGGCCTCGCTGCCCGAGGCCATGGTCAGCGGCTTCCGGGCCGACGCCGACGGGCGCCTCGGCCCCGAGGTGGCGGCCGGCGTGCTGGAGCTGGCCGGGCGGGCGGACGTCCTCCTGGTCGGGCCGGGGCTGGGCCGCTCGGAGGCGACGCGCGAGCTCTTGCGGGCGCTCCTGTCGCGCTGGGAGGGCGCGCTGGTGCTGGACGCCGACGCCCTGGTCGTGGTCGGGGCGGAGGAGGTGGCGGCGCTGCGCGGGCGGCTGCCGGGAGCGGCGGCGCGGACGGTGGTGACGCCGCACCCGGGGGAGGCGGCGCGCTTCCTGGGGCGGTCGACGGGCGAGGTGCTGATGGACCCGCCGGCGGCCGCCCGCCAGCTGGCCCAGCGGGCGCACGCTGCCGCCGTCCTCAAGGGGGCGCACACGCTGGTGGCGACACCCGACGGCCGCCTCTGGGTCAATCCCACCGGCAACCCGGGCATGGCCACCGGCGGCAGCGGCGACGTGCTGGCCGGCCTGGTGGCGGCGCTCCTGGCGCAGGGACTGGAGGCGGGCGCCGCGGCGCGCCTGGGCGTCTACCTGCACGGCCTGGCCGGCGACCTGGCGGCGCGGGCATCGGACGGCCGCGCCCTGGCGGCGGGCGACCTGGCGGCCTGGCTGGGCGAGGCCTACCGCTGGCTGGCCGAACAGGGGGGGACGAGTCGTTGATGCGCCCCACGTGGGTGGAGGTGGAGCGGGCCACCCTGCGCCACAACGCGCGCCTGCTGGCGCGGCGGGCGGCGCCGCGGCGCTGGTGGGCGGTGGTCAAGGCCAACGGGTACGGCCACGGGGCGCGCGAGGTGGCGCGGGTGGCCGCCGAGGAGGGCGCCCTGGGCCTCTGTGTCGCCACCCCGGGCGAGGCGCTGGAGCTGCGCCAGGCGGGGTTGGAGCTGCCGGTCCTCCTCCTGGGCTGGGCGCCGCCGGAGGCGGTGGAGGCGCTGGTGGAGGCGGACGTCCGCCTGACCGTCTTCGACCGGCACGGGGCGGAGCTGGCCGCGCGGGCGGCGCGCCGCCTGGGCCGGAGTGCCCGCCTCCACCTGAAGGTGGACACCGGCATGACGCGCCTGGGCTTCGACGCCGCCAGCGGCCCGGAGCGGCTGGCGGCCAGCGCCGAGGAAGCGGCCCGGACCGCCTCCCTGGAGGGGGTGGAGGTGGAGGGCGCCTACACCCACCTCGCCTCCGCGGAGTCGGATCCGGAGTACAGCCGCTGGCAGGTGGGGCTCTTCCGGAGCTTCCTCCTGGCGCTGGCGGAGCGGGGCGTGCGCCCGCCGCGGCTCCACGTGGGGAACACGGGCGGGCTCCTCCACGTGCCGGAGGCGGCGGACTTCGACTACCGCGTGGGGATCGGCCTCTACGGCTACGACCCGGCCGGGGGCAACCGGGGCCTGGCGGCCGGGCTCCGGCCCGCGCTCCGCTGGCGGGCGAAGGTGGCCCAGGTGCGCGAGGTGCCGGCGGGGCGGCGCGTCAGCTACGGAGGCACCTTCGTCACCGCGCGGCCGAGCCGCCTGGCGACGCTCCCCGTCGGCTACGCCGACGGGCTCCACCGGGCGCTCTCGGGGCGCGGCCAGGTGCTGGTCCACGGGCGGCGGGCGCCGCTGGCCGGCCGCGTCTGCATGGACCAGGTGGTGGTGGACGTGACCGACGTGCCGCGCGTGGAGCCCGGCGACGTGGTGACGCTGATCGGCGAGGACGGGCGGGAGCGGCTGACCGCCGACGACATGGCGGAGGCGGCGGGGACCATCAGCTACGAGGTGCTCACCTCCATCTCGGCGCGGGTGCCGCGCCGCTGGATCGGCGAGGAGCGCTAGGCGGGGGCGCGGGCCGGGGGGAGGCCCGGGCGGGGTGCGGCCGACGGGGCCGCTGGCCGCCGCCTGGGCCTGGCCGGCGCCGGGGGCGGCTCCGCCCGCCCCGGGTGGCGGGAATATACTGGCGGCGGGCGAAGCGAGTCCGAAGCGAGCCCGGCGGGAAGGGCAGAGGGGGCCGGAGGCAGGGTCATGCGACCGCGGATCGGCATTCCGGCGGGTCGGGCCGACGGGTCGGCCGACGCCGCCTTTCATTTGGGAGCGGACTACGTGCGCGCCGTGGAGGCGGCCGGCGGCCTGCCGGTCATCCTCCCCGCCGGCGAGGGGGGCGCCCGCCCCGAGGAAGCGCTGCGCGGCCTGGACGGCCTCCTCCTGGCGGGCGGGGGAGACCTGGCCCCCGCCCTCTACGGCGAGACGCCGCACCCGCAGCTGGGCTGGGTGGACCCCGACCGCGACCGCTGGGAGCTGGCGCTGGCGCGCCGCGCCCTGGCCTCCGGCCTGCCCGTGCTGGGCATCTGCCGCGGCATCCAGGTGCTGAACGTGGCCGACGGCGGGACGCTCTACCAGGACCTGCCCAGCCAGCTGCCGGAGGCTCTGCAGCACCGCCAGCAGGCGCCGCGCTGGCACCAGAGCCACACCGTCCGCGTCGAGGCGGAGAGCCTGCTGGCGCGGCTGGTGGGGGCGGGCGAGCTGGCCGTCAACAGCTTCCACCACCAGGCGGTGCGCGAGGTGGCGCCCGGCTGGCGGGTCTCGGCGCTGGCGCCGGACGGCGTCGTCGAGGCCATGGAGCGGCGCGACCTGCCCTTCGCGCTGGGGATCCAGTTCCACGCCGAGAACCTCTTCGCCCGGGACCGGCGCTTCCTGGGGATCTTCCGGGGGCTGGTGGAGGCGGCGGCGGCGCGCGCCCGCCACGGCGAGGCGGCGGTGCTGGCGGAGGTCTGGCGGGGCGGGGGCGTGGAGTCGCTCCACCGCGGCCACGGCGCCGTCGTCTCGGCCGCCGGCGAGCTCCTCTACGAGCTGGGCGAGCCGGCCTTCCCCAGCGCGCTCCGCTCCGCGGCCAAGCCCTTCCAGGCCATGGCGGTGCTGGAGAGCGGCGCGGGCGAGGAGTTCGCCCTCAGCGACCTGGAAGTGGCCGTCGTCGCCGGCTCGCACGGCGGCCTGCGCGCCCAGGTGGCGCTGGTGGAGGGGCTCTTGGGACGCCTCCACCTCGACCGGCGCGCGCTGGTCTGCGGGCCGCGGCCGCCGCTGGACGCGGCGGCGCGGCGCGAGCTGGCCATGGCCGGCGAGTCGCCCAGCGAGCTCCACCACACCTGCTCCGGCAAGCACACCGGCATGCTGGCCGCGGCGCTGGCGCTGGGCGCGCCGGTGGAGGGCTACGCGGCGCCCGACCACCCCGTCCAGCGCCGGATCCGGCGCCTCCTGGCCGACGTGGCCGGGCTGGAGG
>JAIMAT010000097.1 GCA_023511835.1 Bacillota bacterium
AGCAGCGCTTCCACCCCCGGGCCCATCATCCCACAACCGCCGGGGCCAGGCGGGCGCGCTGGGAGCGGCGCGGCGCCGCCCGGGCCGGGGCGCGCCCGCGGGAAGGGGGGGTCGCTTCCTTGACCGGGCGGCGCGCGTCGGGTAAAGATGGGGGCACAACCGAGGTACGCCGGTTCGCCTGATCGCCGAATCCCCGGAGACGGGGAGCGGGGGACCCAGTCACCAGGGGCCAATCGGTTCCGGCCAAAGGGACCGTAGGGCCAGACTCTTCCGGCCCGAGCCCGTCAGCTAACCTCGCAGGCGTGGGGAGAGGAGGCGGCCGGGCGCGCCGCGCGCGCGACCCGGGTCCGCTCCCGGGCCTTTTTCGTGCCCGCCGGACCGGCTCTCGAGACCGCTCGAGGGGGGGATGGGCGTGCGCGCTCCGTCCGCCGAGATCGGCTTCACCGTCGTGGGGGCGGGAGGCGGCGGCCTGGCCATGGCCGGCCACCTCGGCCTCCTGGGCCATCCCGTCCGACTGCTCAACCGGACGCCCGAGAGGGTGGCCGCCGTCGCCGAGCGCGGCGGCGTCGAGCTGGAGGGCGCGCTGCACGGCTTCGGGCGCGTGCTGGCCGCGGGCTCGGAGCCGGACCGGCTCCTGGAAGGAAGCCGCCTGGTGATGGTGGTCGTACCCGCTCACGCCCACCGCGAGGTGGCGGCCTGGATCGGGCCCCACCTCCGCCCGGGGCAGGCCGTGGTGCTCCATCCCGGCCGGACGCTGGGCGCGCTGGAGTTCGAGCAGGCGCTGCGCTCGGCCGGGGCCCCCCCGGAGGTGCCGGTGGCCGAGGCGCAGACGCTCCTCTACGCCAGCCGGGCGGTGGCACCCGGGCGCGTCCACGTCTACCAGGTGAAGCGCGAAGTCCGCCTGGCCGCCCTTCCCGCCTGGCGGACGGGCGAGGTGCTGGAGCCGCTGGCGCGGGCGCTGCCCCAGTTCGTGGCCGCGCCCGACGTGCTGGCCACCTCGCTGGGCAACGTGGGCGCCATCTTCCACCCGGCGCCCACCCTTCTCAACTTGGCCCGCATCGACGCCGGGGAGCCCTTCGAGTACTACCGCCAGGGGATTTCGCCCGCCGTGGCGCGGCTGCTCGAGGCGCTGGACGAGGAGCGGCTGGCTGTGGCGCGCGCCCTGGGCGTCGCCGCCCAGAGCGCCCGCCGCTGGCTCGAGGAGGCGTACGGCGCCGCGGGCGACGACCTGCACGGCGCCATCCAGACGAACCCCGCCTACGAGGGCATCGCCGCGCCCGCAAGCCTCCCGAACCGCTACATCCTCGAGGACGTTCCCACCGGGCTGGTGCCGCTGGTCTCGCTGGGCCGCCGGATGGGCGTGCCCGTGCCCCTGATGGAGGCGCTGGTGGCGCTCGCCTGCCAGGTGGCCGGCGCCGACCTCTGGGCGCGCGGGCGGACGCTGGAGAACCTGGGCTTCGACGGGGCCGAGCAGCTGCTCCGCTACGTCCGCGAAGGAGGGATCCGCTCGTGGCTTCCCATGCCGGTCTGAAGCGGCCGCTGGTGATGGCGGGGGCCATCGGGGAGTGCGTCCACGTGGCGGGCGTCACCCGCTTCCTGCGGCTGGCCGAGGCGGCCGGCTACCGGACGCTCTTTCTGGGGCCGGCCGTCGAGCCCGCCGACTTCGCCCGCGCCGTCGAGCGCGAGCGTCCCGACCTGGTCGGGGTCAGTTACCGGCTGACGCCGGAGGCGGCGGGCCGCGTGCTGGAGGCCTTCGCCCGCGAGCTGGAGGCCCGCGGGCTGGGGGAGGGGCGGCGGCCCCGGCTCGCCTTCGGCGGTACCCCGCCGGTGGCGCGGGTGGCCGCCCGCACGGGCCTCTTCGCCGCCGTCTTCGACGGGAGCGAGGGCGACGAGCGGGTCCTGGCCTGGCTGCGCGGGCGGCCGCTGGAGTCGACGCCCGCCGCCTATCCGCAGACGCTGGTGGAACGGGTGCGCGCCCAGGCGCCCTTCCCGCTCATCCGCCACCACTACGGGCGTCCTTCCTATGCGGAGACGCTGGAGGGCGTCGCCGAGATCGCCGACTCCGCTACGGTCGACGTGATCTCGCTGGGGGTCGACCAGAACACCCAGGAGCACTTCTTCCATCCGGAGGAGCGCGATCCGCGCCAGGAAGGGGCCGGCGGCGTTCCCGTGCACACGCCCGGCGAGTTCCGCGCCCTCTACGAGGCCTCGCGGCGCGGCAACTTCCCGCTCATGCGCTCCTACAGCGGCACCCGCGACATCCTGCGCATGGCGGAGCTGCTCCGGGAGACGCTCCACCTGGCCTGGGGCGCGGTGCCGCTCACCTGGTACAGCGTGCTGGACGGGCGGAGCCGGAGGCCGCTGGAGGCGACCATCCGCGAGGCGCAGGCGGCCTTCGCCTGGCACGGCGCGCACGGCATCCCGCTGGAGTCGAACGAGGCGCACCACTGGAGCCTGCGCGACGCCCCCGACAGCGTGGCCGTGGCCATGGCCTTCCTCGCCGCCTATAACGCCCGGGCGGCGGGCGTCCGCACCTACGTCGCCCAGTTCATGTTCAACACGCCTCCCGGCACGTCGTTCGCCATGGACTTGGCCAAGATGCTGGCCAAGGCGGAGCTGATCGAATCGCTGCAGGGCGAGGGCTTCGCCGTCCTGCGCGAGACGCGGGCCGGGCTGACCAGCATGCCGGCGGACGTGGACGCGGCTCGCGGCCACCTGGGCGCCACCACCCTCCTGCAGATGGCGCTCCGCCCGCAGATCCTCCACGTGGTGGCGCCCGTGGAGGCCGATCATGCGGCCACGGCGCGCGACGTCGTGGAGGCCACCCGCCTGGCGCGGGGCGTCGTCCGCGACGCGCTGGAGGGGTTGCCCGCCATGGCCGTCGATCCCAACGTCCAGGCGAGGCGGGAGGAGCTGGTCGAAGAGGCGGCGATCCTCCTGGAAGCGATCCGCTTGCTGGCCGGGCCGGGCGTGGACGACCCCTGGGTGGAGCCGGCCACGTTGGCCCGGGCCGTCCACGTCGGCCTCATCGATGCGCCCCAGCTGCGCGGCAACCCCGAGGCGCGCGGGGAGGTGGTGACGCGCCTGGTGGAGGGCGCCTGCCGGGCCGTCGATCCGGGGACGGGCCGGGTGCTCTCCGAAAGCGAGCGGGTACGCCGCCTCCTCGACCGGGCGGCGCGGGAGGGCCGGGCGGCCGCGCCGGCCGGGCTGGCCGCACGCTGACGGGCCGGCGGCCGCGAGGGGGCGTGGCCGTCCGGCGCGGGGGCGGGGGATCGTCCGGCCCCCGCCCGGCGCCGGGCGGAGATGGGGTCAGTCCGCCGGGCCCCGCCGGGCCAGCGTGGCGCGGACGGCCTCCACCACCTCTGCCGGGGTCCGGCCGTCGGCGTCGACGACCGGCATCGCCTGGCGGACGCCGGCGACACCCAGGAGGTTCTCGTCCAGGCCGCTGGTCACCAGCACCTGCGCCGGTGCGGGCGGCGGGTTGTCCGGCCCCTCCCACTCCAGCACGCGGAAGCCCGCCTGGCGGAGCGCTTCCCGGAAGGGACGGAGTCCGCCTTGAACCGCCACGGTGGCGCCGTGATCCGGGCTGACGGGCATGGCCATCACCTCAGGCGGTAACCTGCGCCGGCCGGGCCGGAGCTACTCGCCGGCGGAGGCGCGGCCGGCGAGGCGGGCGGCGACGCGCTCGACCTGCTCCGCCGGGGCGCAGAAGAGGAGGAGGCGATCGTCCGGCTCGAGGAGCGTCTGGCCGTGCGGGATCTGCAGCTGGCCGCGACGCCGGAGGCTGACCACCAGGCAGCTCTCCGGCAGGGCGAGCTCGGCCAGCCGCTTGCCCACCGCCGGCGAACCGGGGGGCAGCACCACCTCGCCGAAGGCGCCGGCGTCGGCGCGCTCTTCGCGCAGGCGCGCGATGCGGGTGGACGTCTCCATGCTGAGCAGCGTCTGGGTCGAATAGGCCTTGAGGACGGCTCCCTGGGTGAGGACGCCGACCACTTCGCGCCGTCCCGCGTGCTCGCGCACGACGGCCAGCTCGCCGGCGTCGAGGAGGGCGAAGAGGCGCATCGCCTCCTCCAGCGAGGCTTCCTCGCCCACCCAGGGGTAGTCGGCGCGGGCGTACTTGCCCACCGGCTCGTCGCCTCGGCCCTCGTCTAGTGCCTGGCGGATCTCGGCGGCACCGACGGCGCGCCCGTCGTCCAGGAAGAGGCGCTCCCGCCGGTGCTGGCCCAGCAGGCGCGCAGCCTCGCTCACCGTCGTCGCCGGGTCGAGCGGGCGGTTGAGGCGGGACATGGCCGTCCGCACGCGGATGCGCTCGGTGGGGCGGACGTCGCTGCCGCGCAGGATCATGATGCCGCGCCGGCTGAGCCTGACCGTGTACATGGAGTCCTGCAGCAGCGAGCCGTGGAGCAGGTAGGCGACCGCACAGGCCGCCATGGCGGCCGGTGCCACCCGGTAGTCGCCGGTCATCTCCAGGATGATGGTGGTGGCCGTCAGCGGCGCCTGCGCCGAGGCGGCGAAGACGGCGCCCATGCCCGCCACGGAGAAGAGGCCCGGAGCGGGCCACCCGCCGATGGAGAGCGCCCGGCCCGCCTGGCCGAAGAGGCTTCCCAGCGCCGAGCCCAGGAAGAGCGAGGGAGCGAAGACGCCACCGGAGCCGCCGGCGCCGATGGTGACCAGCGTCGCCAGGTACTTGCCCGCCAGGAGCAGCGCCACCAGCCCCAGTCCCGCGCGCGACGCGGTCATCGCCTCTAGGGTGGGGTAGCCCACCCCCAGTACCTGGGGTAGGCCGACGCCCAGCAGGCCGACCGCCAGGCCGCCCAGGGCGGTCCGGGCCCACCAGGGCAGGCCGAGGCGCTCGAAGAGGTCCTCGCTGAGGGTGATGCCGCGCGTGTAGGCGATGCCCAAAAGACCCGCCAGAAGACCGAGGAGCAGCATGGGAGCGATCAGGCCGATGCCGTGCACCGCGTAGTCCGGCGCCGGGAGGACGGGCCTCTCGCCCATGAAGAGGCCGAAGGTGAGGCTGCCGGTGAGCGCGGCGACGAAGACCGGGACGATGGCGCCCATGGCGTAGCTTCCCAGCACCACCTCCAGGCCGAAGAGGGCGCCCGCGATGGGCGCGTGGAAGGTGGCGGCGATGCCCGCCGCCGAGCCGCAGGCGAGGAGGAGGGAGATGTGCTTGTCGCCCAGCCGGAGGAGCTGCCCGAGCACCGAGCCGAACGAGGCCCCGATGAGGGCGATGGGCCCCTCCTGGCCCACCGATCCGCCGGAGCCGATGGTGACGGCCGGCGCCAGGATACCGAAGAGCGCCACCCGCGGCCGGATCCTCCCGCCGCGGAGCGCCAGCGCCTCCAGGATCTGGGGGACACCGTGCCCCTTCACCTCGCGGGCGGCATAGGTGGTGATGGCGCCGACGACGACGAGGCCGGCCGTGGTGGAGAGCGGCGCCAGCAGGCGGGGCGGCAGCCCGATCGATGCGGAGGCGCCGCCGACCAGCAGGCGGCTTCCGGTACCGACGGCAGCGATCATCCAGCGAAAGAGGATGGCGCCCAGGCCGCCGATCACCCCGACGAGAACCGCCAGGAGGAGGAGAAGGGAGGGCTCCAGCCAGGCGCTACCCCGGAGGCGCGCGAACCACGGGCGGCTTTGCGGTCCCGGAATCGTACGTGCAGAGAGCCCGGCCTCCCCGGCCGGGCCCGATCCGTCGTTCAATCCGCTCCCTCCCCATGGGGTCGAGCCCCCGTCTGGCGTCATTCTATGACATGGCCTCGGGCCGTCCGACAGGCCGGGCGAGAGCGGCCGGCAGGGAGAGCAGGAGCAACCCGGCCGCGAGCAGGACGGCACCCAGGCTCTCCGCCAGCGAAAAGCTCTCGTGCAGGACCGCCGCCCCCAGGAGCGCGGCGGTCAGCGGCTCCGCCAGCGAGAGCGTGGCGGCCGTCGAGGCCGGCAGCGCGGCGAGACCGCGGGTGAAGAGAAGGTAGGCCAGCGCCGTGGCGGCCAGCCCGAGGTGGAGGACCACCGCCAGGCCGCGTGGCTCCAGGATCCAACGGGGCGGCGTGAGGAGCAGGAGCGGCCCCACCAGCAACCCGCCCAGGAAGAAGACCACTCCCGTCACCGCCAGCGGATCCCGCCGCTCGAAGAGCCCCTTGCTCAGCACCGTATAGAGGGCGTAGGCGAAGCCCGCCGCCGCGGCCATGGCCAGTCCCGCCGGGTCGGCGCGGAGCGGGCCGCCGGAGACAGCCAGGAGCATGGTCCCGGCCATCCCCAGGAGGGTGGCGCCGTACCAGCGGGCGGTCGGCCGCTCGCCGTGCAAAAGAGCCGCCAGAAGGCCGGCGAAGAGGGGCGAGCTGCCGATGCCGACCAGCGTGCCCACGGCCACGCCGGCGCGAGCTACCCCCGAGAAGAAGAGCGGCTGGTAGGCCGCCATGCAGAGCGCCGAGAGGAGGAGCGGCAGCCGGGGCCAGGAGCGCGGGTCGGACCGCCGGATGCGCCCGGCGGCGAGCAGCAAGAGGACCGAACCGCCCAGAAGCAGGCGGGCGGCTCCCACCGCCAGAGGCGAGGCGGCG
>JAIMAT010000098.1 GCA_023511835.1 Bacillota bacterium
CCCCCGGCGCGCGCCCGCCCGGCCGGAGGCGCGGCTGCGGGAGGGCGGGCGTAGCTCCCCTCCCCGCCGGGGACGAACCGGGCAAGGCGTAAATACTGCGTAAACCTTCGGAACGAAGGGGATCAACCTGCGGAATCCGGGTTGCGGGGGCGGCACAGGCGCTGGGAAGGAGAGGACGGTCCCGGGCGCCGCCGCGGGCGGCCGGGCGCCAGGGGGTGCAGCCGGCCGACGGCCCCGCCGCGGCGGGGCGCGACGAGAGAACGCGAGACGGGGCGGCCGGCTCCGGCCGCCCCGACCTCCGGCGCCCGCGCCCGGGGGAGGCGCGGCGCCCAGCCTCTCAGCGCGCCGCCCGCTGGGCGGTCTGGGCCGCCCGCCCCGGGCGGCGGCCGGGGCTCTCCAGAAGCACCTCCTCCAGCGCGGCACCGGCCGGCACCATGGGGAAGACGTTCTCCTGCGTGTCCACCACCACGTCCACCAGCGCCGGGCCCTTGGCCGTCGCCAGAGCCGCCAGGGCCGGCTCCAGCTCCTCCGCACGCTCCACCCGCCAGCCCTGCCAGCCGTACGCCTCCGCCAGCCGGACCCAGTCGGGGAGCGGCTCCAGCGCCACCGCCGAGTAGCGGGCCTGGTGGAAGAGCTCCTGCCACTGGCGAACCATGCCCAGGCTGCGGTTGTCCACGATGACCACGCGCAGCGGAAGGCCGTAGTTGACCGCCGTGGCCATCTCCTGGAGGTTCATCTGGAAGCTGCCGTCGCCCGTCACCAGCCAGACAGGGCGCTCGGGCTCCGCCAGCTGGGCGCCGATAGCCGCCGGCAGCCCGAAGCCCATGGTCCCCAGGCCGCCGGAGGTGACCAGCTGGCGCGGCCGGCGGAAGGGGAAGAGCAGCGCCGTCCACATCTGGTGCTGGCCGACGTCGGTGGCGACGATGGCCTCCGGGCCGGCGAAGCGGGCCACCTGCTGGATGACGCCCTGCGGGCGCAGCGGCTCGCCCCCCTCGCCGCCCAGCGCCATGGGCGTGCGCAGATCCCAGCCCTGGTGCGCCTGCCAGGCGACAAGCGCCTCCCACCAGGGCCGCGGGTCGGGCCGCCCCGAGCGCGCCCAGGCGGCCAGCAGCCGTTCCAGCAGACGGGGCAGGACGCGGAAGAGGTCGCCCAGCACGGGCAGGTCGGCGCGGACGTTCTTGCCCATCTCCGAGGGGTCGATGTCCACGTGGACGATCCGCGCCCGCGGGGCGAAGCGCGAGGCGTTGCCCGTCACCCGGTCGTCGAAGCGGAGGCCCAGGCCCAGCACCAGGTCCGCCTGGCTGACCGCCCGGTTGGCGGCGTAGGTGCCGTGCATGCCCACCAGCCCCAGGTGGCGGGGATCGTCGGCGGCCACGGCGCCCAGCCCCATCAGCGTGCTGACGGCGGGGAAGCCCGTCGCCTCCAGGAAGCGCCGCAGCTCGCCGGCGGCGCCCGCGTGGACGACGCCGCCGCCCACCATCACCACCGGCCGCTCGGCCGCCGCCAGCGCCGCCGCCGCCGCCTCCACCTCGGCCGGGTCGGGCTCCAGCCGCGGACGGTAGCCGCGCCGCGCGGGCGGTGCCTGGGGGTGGGGGAAGGGCGCCTCGGCCAGGGCCACGTCCTTGGGCAGGTCGATCAGCACCGGGCCGGGGCGGCCGCTGCGCGCCAGGTGGAAGGCCTCGTGGACGATGCGCGGCAGCTCGGACGGGTGCGTGACGGCGTAGTTGTGCTTGGTGACGGCGCGGGTGATGCCGATGACGTCCGCTTCCTGGAAGGCGTCGGAACCCACCAGCGAGCGGGCCACCTGGCCCGTCAGGGCGACCACCGGCACCGAATCCATGTAGGCGGTGGCCAGGCCCGTCACCAGGTTGGTCGCCCCCGGCCCCGAGGTGGCCAGGCAGACGCCCACGCGCCCGGAGGCGCGAGCGTAACCGTCGGCGGCGTGGACGGCACCCTGCTCGTGGCGGACGAGGATGTGCCGGATGGGCGCGTCCACCAGGGCGTCGTAGACAGGAAGGACGGCGCCGCCGGGATAACCGAAGACCACCTCCACGCCCTCCTCCTCCAGGCAGCGGAGGAGCTGGGCGGCTGCATTGGCGCGCATCGCGACACCTCCTTCCCAGAACTTCCGCTGGCTACCGGCCGCCGGCCGCCCCGCCGGAGCCGCCGCGGCCGGCCAGGTGGGGCTCCGGCGCGGCGTCCGCGGTCCTGCGCTCCAGCTCGCGGGCCACTCGCCGGCCCATCTCTTGCGTGCCCGCCAGGCGCGCTCCCGGCCCGGCGATGTCCGGCGTCCGCCAGCCCTCCGCCAGCACGGCGCCCACGGCCTGCCGCAGCTCGGCCGCCAGCCAGGCCGCCTCCAGGCTGAGCTCCAGCAGCATGGCCAGGGAGAGGATCATGCCCAGCGGGTTGGCCCGGTCCTGCCCGGCGATGTCCGGCGCCGAGCCGTGGACGGGCTCGTAGAGAGCGGGCGGCCCGTCGCCCAGGCTGGCGGAGGGGAGGAGGCCGAGGCTGCCCACCAGGCCGCCGGCCAGGTCGCTGAGGATGTCCCCGAAGAGGTTCTCGGTCAGGATTACGTCGAAGCGCGAGGGCTGGCTGGCCAGGAGCATGGCGGCGCTGTCCACCAGCTGGTGCTCCAGGCGGACGTCCGGGTAGTCGGCGGCCACGTTGGAGACCACCTCGCGCCAGAGGCGCGAGTTCTCCAGGACGTTGGCCTTGTCCACGCTGGTCACCAGGCGCCGGCGCCGCCGCGCGGCCCGGAAGGCGACGTGGGCCACGCGGCGGATCTCCTCGGCGGTGTACTCCATGGTGTCGACGGCGCGCACCTCGCCGCCCGTGCCGACGCCGCGGCCACGCGGCTGGCCGTAGTAGAGGCCGCCGGTCAGCTCGCGGACGACCAGGCAGTCGGTGCCGGCCACCACCTCCGGGCGCAGGGGGGAGCGCGCCTCCAGCCCGGGCCAGACGGCCGCGGGGCGCAGGTTGGCGTAGACGCCCAGCTCGCGGCGGAGCGCCAGGAGCCCCGCCTCCGGGCGCAGGGGACCGGGGAGGTGCTCCCAGCGCGGCCCGCCCACCGCCGCCAGGAGGACGGCGTCGGAGTCGCGCGCCGCCTCCAGCGTGGCGGCCGGCAAGGGGACGCCCTCGCGGTCGAGGGCGTCGCCGCCGATGCGACCGCGCCGGACCTCCAGGCCCCGCCCGTCGCGCTCCTCCAGGCGGGCGGCGACCACCTGCAGAACCTGCCCGGCGGCCTCGCTCACCTCCGGGCCGATGCCGTCTCCGGGCAGCAGCAGAAGCCTCCAGGGCCGGCTCAAGCGGCCCCTCCTCCCCCGCCGGCCGCGGCCCGGGAGAAGTCGCGCAGGCTGGCCTGGACCAGCGCCACCAGGTCGCCGTCGCGCACCTCCTTGCTCCGGTCGGTCAGCGCCTTGAAGCGCCGGAAGGCTTCCTCCAGCTGGTCGCGCTCCAGGCGGAAGCCCAGCGACTCCAGGCGGCTGGCGAAGGCGTGGCGGCCGGAGTGCTTGCCCAGCACCAGGTTGGAGGCGTCGAGGCCCACCGCCTCGGGGTCCAGGATCTCGTAGGTGCGCCGTTCCTTCAGCACGCCGTCCTGGTGGATGCCGGACTCGTGGGCGAAGGCGTTGGCGCCCACGATGGCCTTGTTGGGCTGGACGGGCATGCCGGTCAGCCGGCTGACCAGCCGGCTGGTGGCCATGATCTCGCGCGTGTCGACGCCGGTGTACATGCCCAGCCGCTCGCCGCGCGCGGCGATGGCCATCACCACCTCCTCCAGGGAGGTGTTGCCGGCCCGCTCGCCGATCCCGTTGACGGCCACCTCGGCCTGGTCGGCGCCGGCCGCCAGCCCGGCCAGCGTGTTGGCCGTGGCCAGGCCGAGGTCGTTGTGGCAGTGGACGGAGAGGGTGACGCGCTCGATGCCGCGGACGCGGCGGCGGATGGTGGCGATCAGCTCGCCGAACTCCTCCGGCAGCGTCCAGCCCACCGTGTCGGGGATGTTGACCACCGTGGCGCCGGCCTCGATCACCGCCTCGATGACGCGTACCATGTAGTCCGGATCGGCGCGGCCCGCGTCCTGCCCGCTGAACTCCACGTCGTCGACGTAGCGCCGGGCCTGGCGCACGGCGGCGACGCTCATCTCCAGCACCTCTTCCTCGGTCTTGCGCAGCATGCGCTCGATGTGGATGCGCGAGAACGAGGTGAAGGTGTGGATGCGGGGCCGCGCCGCCTTCTCCAGCGCCCGCGCCGCCGCATCGATGTCGCCGGGGTGGGTGCGGGCCAGCGCGGCGATCACCGGCCCGCGCACCTCGCGCGCGATGCGGGAGACCGCCTCGAAGTCGCCCTCCGAGGTGGCCGGGAAGCCGGCCTCGATCACGTCCACGTCCAGCCGCTCCAGCTGGCGGGCGATCTCCAGCTTCTCGTCGGGCAGCAGGTTGACGCCCGGCGACTGCTCGCCGTCGCGCAACGTGGTGTCGAAGATGTAGATCCTGCGCATCGGAGCCCCTCCTTCCCGGCGCCCTCAGCGGCCGCTGCCGGCGGCACCCGCGGTCGCCTTCTCGCTCGCCGCCTCCATGTCGGGAGGAAGCCGGTTCCCCGTCCAGGGCATCATGGCGCGCAGCCGCCGGCCCACCGTCTCGATGGGGTGCTCCCGCTCCTGGCGCTGGCGCGCGCGGTAGACCGGCCGCCCGGCGCGGTTCTCCAGGATCCACTCGCGGGCGAAGCTGCCGTCCTGGATCTCCGCCAGGAGGCGGCGCATGTTCTCGCGCACGTGGGCGTCGACGACGCGCGGTCCGCGCGTCATGTCGCCATACTCGGCCGTGTCCGAGACCGAGTAGCGCATCCAGGTCAGGCCGCCCTGGTAGATCAAGTCCACGATCAACTTCATCTCGTTGAGGCACTCGAAGTAGGCGATCTCGGGCTGGTAGCCGGCCTCGACCAGCGTCTCGAAGCCGGCCTTGATCAGCTCGCTGACGCCTCCGCAGAGCACGGCCTGCTCGCCGAAGAGGTCGGACTCCGTCTCCTCGCGGAAGGTGGTCTCGATCACCCCGGCGCGGGTGCAGCCGATGCCCCAGGCAAAGGCCAAGCCCAGGTCCCAGGCCTGCCCGCTGGCGTCCTGGGCGACCGCCAGGAGGGCGGGCACGCCCTGACCGTCGCGGACCAGGCGGCGGAACTCGTGTCCCGGCGCCTTGGGGGCCACCAGAAAGACGTCCACGTCGGGCGGCGGGACGATCTGCCCGTAGTGAATGTTGAAACCGTGCGAGAAGCCCAGCGCCATGCCGGGCCGCAGGTGGGGCCGGATGGAGCTCTCGTAGACCTCGCGCTGCACCTCGTCGTTGACCAGGATGTGGACGATGTCGGCGCGCCGGGTGGCCTCGGCCACGTCGAAGACGGCGAAGCCGTCCGCCTCCGCCCTCCGGGCGCTCGGCCCCGGGCGGACGCCGACGACGACCTCGACGCCGCGGTCGCGCAGGTTCTGGGCCTGCGCGTGCCCCTGGCTGCCGTAGCCGATGACGGCCACCGTCTTCCCCTGGAGGAGCCGCGGATCGGCGTCCGCCTCATACCAGATCCTGCCCACGTCGCATCCCTCCGTCCGTCGGTCGGGGCGGCTCACAGGGCCGCCTCCTCGCGGCTCTCGTACTCCGCCTGCGGGATCGCGCGCCGCTCGCGGTCCAGCGCCACGATGCCCGTGCGGGCCACTTCCTCGATCCCGAAGTCGTCCAGCACCTCCAGCCAGGCCTGGATCTTCTCGGGGTCGCCCGTCGTCTCCAGCACCAGCGAATTCCGGTCGACATGCACCACCCGCGAGCGGAAGATGCCCGCCACCTGCAGCAACTCGGTCCGGCGGCCGGGATCGGCGCGCACCCGCACCAGCGCCAGCTCGCGGCGGACCGAGCCGTCGCCCGGCACGTGCCAAGCCTCCAGGACCTCGACCAGCTTCTCCAGCTGGCGGCGGAGCCGCTCCCGGTCGCGCTCGTCCCCCTTGCAGACCAGCGTGATCCGCGACACCGAGGCGTCCTCCGTGGGGCCGACCGCCAGGCTCTCGATGTTGAAGCCGCGGCGGCTCACCAGCGACGCCACCCTGGCCAGAACCCCGGGCTCGTTCTCGACCCGCACCGCCAGCGTGAACTCCATGGCCTCACCCCCTTCGCCTGCCGCCTCTCCCGCCCGGCCCGCCGCCGGTCCTCGACCGCCGGCCCCCGCGGCTCCCGTCCGCGGGG
>JAIMAT010000099.1 GCA_023511835.1 Bacillota bacterium
GGCGCCCAGCAGGCCGGCGACGGCCACCGGCTTGAAGCCCAGGCGGTCGGCCAGGTAGCCGCCCGGCAGCCGGCCCAGGAGCGAGCCGGCCGCCGCCACGCTCATGGCCGCCCCCACCTGGGAGGGCGGCAGGTGGTGGACGCGCGCCAGGTAGAGCGCCAGGAAGGGGAAGAAGAACCCGTCGCCCAGGGCGCTCAGGAAGCGCCCCGCCACCAGCATCCAGAATCCTCGCCCGATGTCGGCCACCGCCTTGGCCCGGATGAAGCGACGTCCGCGCGTCGACTGCTGGCAGGACCGCAGGAAGATTTGCACGCGGCCGCCGCGCTCCCCTGCCCGGCGCCGGGGGCGGGGGGCGGAACCGGAGGGCCCCTTCCGCCTTCGTTAAGCTCCGGGGGCGGTGGCGGCGGCGCGGGCGGCAAGTCGGGAGGCGGCCGAGACGGAGGAGGAGCTGGTCCGCCGGGCGCAGCGCGGCGATCCCGGAGCCTTCGAGGAGCTGGTGCGGGAGCACGAGAAGCGCCTCTTCCGCCTCGCCCGCCAGGCGCTGGAGGACGACGAGGACGCCGCCGACGCGGTGCAGAGCGCCTTCCTGCGCGCCTACCGCGGGCTGGGACGGCTGGAGAACCCGGCCGCCTTCCCGGCCTGGCTGACGCGCATCCTGGTGCGGGAGTGCATCTCGCTGATGCGCGCGCGCCGGCCCACCGTCGCCCTGGACTCGATACCCGAGCCGCCCGCCCCCGCCGCGGAGGACGGGGAGATCTGGCGCTTCGTGGAGGAGCTGCCGCCGCCGCAGCGGCTCATCCTGACCCTGCGCTTCGTCTACGGGTACGGCCCGGACGAGATCGCGGCCATGACGGGAACGCCGTCGGGGACCGTCAAGTCGCGCCTGCACCGCGCCCTCCGCTCGCTGGGGCGGAGGCTGGGCGCGGGCACGTGAGGAAGAGGTGAGCGGCATGGGAGAGAGGCCTCCCGATCCGCGCCTGGTGCGCGAACTGGAACGCCGGCTGGAGGAGGGGGAGGTGCCCCCCTGGCTCCACGCCCGGCTGATGGCGGCCATCCGCCGCGAGGAGCTGCGCCGAGAGCGCCGGCGGCGGTGGCACGAGCCGCGCCGCGCCCTGGCGGCGGCGGCC
The DNA here is from genome assembly GCA_023511835.1 of Bacillota bacterium. Taxonomy (NCBI): domain Bacteria; kingdom Bacillati; phylum Bacillota; species Bacillota bacterium. The sequence continues at coordinate 1,128 of JAIMAT010000099.1, forward strand.
GCGGTGGCACTTCTGGCGCTGGCGGCCGCCTCCTCGCCCATGCTGCGCGACCGCCTGGCCGGCCTGGCCGGAGGCGGAGCCCCCGGCGGCGCGGCGGCGGGGGGAGGTGCCCGCCCGCAGGCGGCGCCGACTGCCGAGGCGCTCCTGCCGCGCAGCGGGCGCTACGCCACGCTGGCCGGCGCCCCGGTGGAGTGGCAGGTGCGGCGGGCGGGCGCGACGCTCCAGCTGACCGAGGTGCTGCCGGCGGTCCCGGCCTCCGCCCGGCCCGCGAGACGGAGCTACCGGCTGGAGCTGCGCGACGGCTGCCTCGAGGCCCAGGGCGCGGGCGGCGCCGCCTCTTCCTGGTACTGCCTGCCCGCCGCCGGCAAGGCGGAGGTCGCCGACGGCGGGCAGGGCGGCGCGGCCCTTCCGGCCGGCGAGAGCTGGGTGCAGGATCCCGACTTCGGTCGCGTCCTCCGCGTCGTGCGGCCGGCCGCGGCGGGCGAGGCCGGGGGCGCCGCCGTGCAGGTGGAGCGCTTCTTCGCCCCGGGGAGCGGCCTGGTGCGCGAGCTCTGGCTCGACGCGCGGGGGCGGCTCTTGGACGAGCGGGTGCGGCTGGGCGGGCCGGCGGCGGAGCGGCCGCTCGTCGCGCGGCTGCCGCTCATCCCCTTCGGGGCGCCGGCCGAGGAGGTGTCCTACCGGCTGGTGACGCCGGCCGGCCTGCCCTTCTCGCTCTACGTGCCGGCCGACTCGCGCTGGGTGCCGGGCGGCTTCCAGGTGGAGCCGGTGGAGGTGGGCGAGGCGCGCGGGATCCGCTACGGGCTGCTCGACCGGAACCGGATGGTGACGGAGGTGGTCTTCCTTCCTCCCGGCGCCACGCTGGAGGAGACGGTGGCCAACATGCTCCAGGCCATGGTCGACTTCCGCCGACCGCCCTACGGGCTGATCTTCCAGGAGAGCCCCGCCGGCGGCAGCGCGCCCTGGGTGTTGCGCAGCTACCAGGGCAGCAACCGGAGCGACCCGACCATGACCGGGCTGGCCACCGTCAGCCGCTACGGCGACCGCTACTTCTACCTGATCCGGGTGGGCTGGTACGAGCAGCCGGCGGTGGCCGACCTGCAGAGCTGGCAGTGGCAGGACGGGAAGGGCTTCCAGCAGGGGCTGGCCGGCGAGGGCGCGGGGGCCGGCTCGGCGCCCTGAGAGCGGCGCGCCCCCCCGCCCGGGGCGCCGGGGGCGCCTAGGGGGCCCCGCCCGGCCCCCCGCCCAGCAGCGCCCGGAAGCGGCGGGCGTCCTCCAACATGGCGGTGTTGTTGAAGAGGACCAGCACCTCCTCGGCGCCGGCCTCCTCCGCCTGCCGGCAGCGCTCCGCGAGCCGCTCCAGATCCGCGTCCGTGTACCGGTAGCGGTAGCCGCCGACGCCGTGCAGGCGGAAATAGGCCAGGCGGGGGACGCCCCGCCGCCAGCCGGCGGCGGTGGCGCCGCGGCGCGGGCCGCCGGGCGGCCAGGGCGGCGCCCCCGGCGCCAGCGGGTCCGTCACCGGCAGCAGGTCCAGCTCGGCGGCCAGGGCGCCCACCAGCGCCGGCGTCCAGCGGCCGCGCGGCTCCCAGAGGAAGAGCAGGCCGTCCCGCTCCGCCTCCGTCAGGCGGAAGAAGGCGCGCAGGCGGGCGACGTGCTCCGGCACGGGGTCGAAGCGGGCGGGCGCCTGGAAGAGGAGGAGGCGGGCGCCCAGGCGCCGGGCCACCTCGCGCGTGCGCAGCCAGGCCCGGCGCACCTCCGCGGTCGGCCGAAAGAGGCCGTACGCCTCCGGCGGCCCCTCCAGCGGCTCGCGCAGGCGGCGGTAGGTGGGGCTGGAGGGGTCGTGGGTGATCAGCTGCCAGGCCTTCATGGCGAAGAGGAAGCCCGGCGGCGCCTCCTGGCGCCAGCGCTCGGCGGTGGCCGGCCGCGGCGGCTGGTAGAAGGTCTTTTGCACCTCCACCAGCGGGAACTCCCGGTAGTAACGGGCGCGCGCCTCCGGGAAGCCGCAGCAGCCGACGAGGACCGGCACGCTTCCTTCCCTCCCGGGGCCAGTCTAGCGCCGGGAGGAGCGGCGGGGCGGGGCGGGAACTCTCCCCCGCGACGCCGGACCGGGAGGGGATGCCATGCTCTCCGCGCAGTCGCCCTACCGCGGCTGGCCGGGCAAGCCGCGCCTGGGGCTGGCCGACCAGCTGGCGCTGGGCTTCTTCTGGTTCCCGTCCAACGTGCTGTGGACGGGGTTGCTGCTCATCGTCCTCCCCGCGCGGGTCCTGCAGCTGGTGGGGGCGCGCCAGGCCACCGGCGTCCTCTCCTGGACCAGCGTGGTGGGCGTGCTGGTGGCCATCGTGGTCACGCCCCTGGCGGGCATCCTCTCCGACCGCTGGCGCTCCCCCCGCGGGCGGCGGCGCCCGCAGATGGCGCTGGGGGTGCTGGCCAGCCTGCCCTTCCTGGCGGCGGTGGCGCTGGCGGGTAGCGTGGGGCTCTTTCTTTTGGGCCTGGTGGGCATCCAGCTCTTCAACAACGTGGGGCAGGCGGCCTACCAGGGGCTGATCCCCGACCTGGTGGCGCCCGAGCAGCGGGGCGAGGCCAGCGGCTTCATGGCCTTCTACAACCAGGCCGGTGTCATCGTGGGAGGCCTCCTGGCCGCCTTCCTGCCGGCGCCGGGCTTCACCGGCGCGGTGGCGCTCCTCCTCCTGGCGGGCGTGGGCGTCACCTGGGCCTTCGTGCGCGAGCCCCCCTCGCTGGAGGAGCCGCGCCGGCCGTGGGTCGAGGAGCTGAAGGGTTTCCTCCGCTGGGGGGAGACCTACCGGGACTTCTGGTGGGTCTTCGCCACGCGCTTCCTGGTGATGATCGGGCTCTACGTGCTGGAGCAGTACCTGTTCTACTACCTGAAGTTCGTGCTGGGCGTCGCCACTCCGGACCGGACGGTCTTCCTCCTGCTGCTGGTCCTCTCGGCCACCGCGCTGGTCGCCTCGCTGGGGGCGGGCTATCTGTCGGACCGGCTGCGCAGGCGGCGCTTTCTGGTGGCGGTGGCGGGCATCCTGCAGGGAGCCTGCGCGCTCCTCTTCGTCTTCAGCCACAGCCTGGGGCTGATCTACGCGGCCGCGGCCGTCTTCGGGCTCGGCTACGGCGCCTACCAGTCGGTGGACTGGGCGCTGGTGGTCGACACGCTCCCCGGCGGCACGCCGGCCCGCGACATGGGGATCTGGGGCGCCTCCACCACCGGGCCGCAGCTGGTCGCCTTGCTGGCGGGCGGGCTCCTGGGCCACTTCGTCGCCCCGGCCGTGGGGCTGGCGACGGCCTACCGGCTGCTCTTCGCGGTGACCGCCCTCTTCTTCGCGGCGGGCTCGGGGCTGGTCTGGCAGGTGCGGAGCGTGGCGTGAGCGAGGCTCGGGCGACCGCCACGGCGGCGAAGCCGGGAAGTCGCGGGCCCGGGGGCGCCCGGCCCGGGCCGCCCGCTCCTCCTCGCCGTATCCGGCGCCGGATGCGCTGCCGGGCAGCCGGCCGGTCGGCAGCTTGGTCGGGCGGCGCCCCCCAGGCCGTCGGGGGATGCCGGGCGAGGCGGCGGCACCCGCCTCTCAACGGGGCAGCATGACCCGCCGCCCGGTCTCCGCCGCCTCCCGCACGGCGTCCATCACCCGTTGCACGGCCAGCCCGTCCTCGAAACGGGCCAGCCCCGGCTCCTCCCCGCCCCGAAGCGCCCGCGCCAGGTGGTCCAGGAAGGGCGGAAAGGCGTCCCAGTAGGGCCGCGCCGCCGCCGGCAGGTCGGCCGGCGGCGCGGGCGTCGGCTCCAGCGGCACGGGTCGGAGCGGCTCATCGCCCAGGCCGAGCTCCAGCTCGCGGTCGCCTCGCATCACCAGCGTGCCCTCGCTCCCCAGCACCTCCAGCCGCCAGCCCGAGAGATGGCGGCTCGCCCGGACGAAGGCCATCTCGAAACGGATCCCGCTCCGCGTCTCGCCGATCACCTGGAAGGCGTCGTCCGCGTCGCGCACCTCGCGCTCCCCGTCCGGCAACGTCACCTCCGGGACGTGGGTGATCAGCCGCGCGTCCAGCGAGGCGAATTCGTCCCCGAGCCACCAGCGCAGCGCGTCGATGGCGTGGGAGCCGACGGCCCCCAGCACCCCGCCGCCCGTCGCGCGCCGGCCCAGCCACCCGAGGCGGTTCTCCGCCAACCGGTGATAACCGGCATCCCGGCCGATGTAGCTGACGTGCAGGATCCGGCCCAGGCGCCCCGAGGCCAGGATCTCCCTGGTCTTCTGCCGGGCCGGCCGGAAGCGGAACTCGAAGTCGATCCAGCCCGGCCTCCCGGCCCGCTCCCGGGCGGACACCATCTCTTCCGCCTCGCCGGCGTCCAGCGCCATGGGCTTCTCGCAGAGGACGGCGTGGCCTCGCTCCAGGGCGGCCAGGACCATCTCCTTGTGGTGCGCCGGGTCGGAGGTGACGGTGACCAGGTCGAGGGGCTCTTCCAGGAGCGCCCGCCAGTCGGTCAGGACCCGCTCGACCCCGCTCTCGCGGCGGACCCGCTCCACGTCGCCCCGCGCCACGCTGGCCACCGCCGCCACCTCGAACGCGGGGTGGCGACCGAAGAGGGGCGCCTGAACCCGGGCGCCGAAGCCCGTACCGATGATGCCCACGCGAAGCGGGCGGCCTGCGCCGCCCCGGCTCGCCGTCTCCGCCACGTGCATCGCCTCCCGAGGAAGTCCTTTCCGCCCCCCGGCGCCTGGCGCCTGCTCCCGCCCGGCCCGGCGACATGGAGTCGCCGCCCCGCGCCTACGAATGGGTGGGAGGGAAGCGCGTGGTGGCGCGGCGCCCGTCCAGCGTCACGCTGGGTTACCTGGCCTCGGTGGTGGGCGCCGGCTTCGCCTCCGGCCAGGAAGTGGCCACCTTCTTCACCCTCCGCCCCGCCCCGGGGGCGGCGCTGGCGG
>JAIMAT010000100.1 GCA_023511835.1 Bacillota bacterium
CCCCGCTCTGGGAGCAGGCCTCGGGAGGTAGGCCTGCTCCGCCCCCCGAAGGGCTTCCTTGGAACCCGGGTGCAGTGCGTCTCGGGCGACCGCCCCGGGTCCTGGAGAACGCCCGCCGATCCGGGGAGGTCCCCGCGCTCCTTAGGGCTTCCCGATCGGCGGTTCCAGGGACAGCCTAGCGCCGCCCGCCGCCGCGCACATCCGACGCTCGCCCGAAAGGCCGCGGCGGGCGCCTGGGGTCCGCACCCTAGCCGGCCGTCTCCGGCCTCCGCCGGGGGAGCGCGTGGACCGGCCGGCCCAAGCCGACGCCGGCGGCCTCCATGATGGTCTCCGGCAGGGTGGGATGGGCGTGGATGGTCAAGGCCAAGTCCTCCAGGGTGGCCCCCATCTCGATGGCCAGCACGGCCTCGCCGATGAGGCTGGAGGCGTCGGGTCCGACGATCTGTACGCCCAGGAGCGTGTGATCCCCCTTCTCGGCCACCAGCTGGACGAAGCCCTCGCCCCTCCCCTCGCCCAGCGCGCGGCCGTTGGCGGCGAAGTTGAAGCGCGCCACCAGGGGCTCGGCGCCCTGGCGGCGGGCCTCCTCCTCGTCCAGGCCGGCGGTGGCGATCTCGGGATCGGAGAAGATGACCGCCGGGATGGCGCGCGGCTCGAAGGCCGTGCGCAGACCGGCGGCGGCCTCCGCGGCGACGATGCCCTCGTGGCTGGCCTTGTGGGCCAGGAGCAGACCCCCGGCCAGGTCGCCGATGGCGAAGAGCCCCGGATGGCGCGTCCGCCTCTGCTCGTCCACCGCCAGGAAGCCTCGTCGGTCCGCCTCCAGGCCCACGGTCTCCAGGCCCAGCCCCTCGCTGTTGGGCCGCCTTCCCACCGCCACCAGGACCCTGTCGGCGGGGAGCCTGCTCTCGCTCCCGTCGGCCAGCCGGACGACCACCCGCCCCTGGCGGGCCTCCCCGTGCGGGGGCTCGCCCCCCAGGAGGCGGGCACCCTTGTGGACGGTGACGCCCATGCGGCGGAGGCGACGCTCCACCACCGCCACCAGCTGCGCGCCGACACCGCTGAGGATCTCCGGCAGCGCCTCCACCACGGTCACGCGACTCCCCAGCTTGGCGTAGACGGAGCCCAGCTCGATGCCGATGTAGCCGCCGCCCACCACCACCAAGTCGCCCGGCAGCTCGCCGAGCGCCAGCGCGCCGCCGGCGTCCAGCACCCACTCGCCGTCGAAGGGGAGCGCCTCCAGCGCGGCCGGCCGCGAGCCGGTGGCCAGAATGGCCTGGCGGAAGGCGATCTCGCCTCCCTCCGGCAGGGCCGCCCCGTCCCCGCCGGCCACCGGCTCCACCCGCACCCGTCCCGGACCGGCCAGCCGCGCCCGTCCGTGCAGGATGCGGACGCCGTTGCCCTCGAGAAGCTGGCGCACGCCGCGGGTCAGCTGCCGGACGACACCCTGCTTCCACGCCTGCAGCCGCCCCATGTCGACGCGGGCCTCGCCGAAGAGGAGGCCCATGGCCTCCGCCTCGCGGGCGCGCGCGAAGAGGTCGGCCGCGCTGATCAGCGCCTTGGAGGGGATGCATCCCTCATTCAGACAGACGCCGCCCAACTCGCCGGCGTCGACCAGCGTCACGTCCAGCCCCAGCTGGGCCGCCCGGATGGCGGCCACATACCCCCCGGGGCCTCCTCCCACGACCAGGAGCCCCGCCGGCTCCCGCCCCGCCTCGCTCAGCCTCCTCACCCCTTCCTCGCGTCGGGCGGGGGGCAGCTCGCCCCCTCCGCCGCCACCGGGCGGCCGGCCGCCCGCTACCAGCCCATCTCCTCGACCAGTCGGGCGTAGGTCTCCGGCTCGTCCACGTCCCGGAACCAGGGGCCGCGCCCCAGCTCCACGGGCAGCACCCTGCCGCGGTGGCGTGCCAGGAGCTGGCGGCCGCCCGCCTCCCCCTCCAGCGCCCGGAGCTCCGCCAGCAGCTCGCCGGCGAAGATCACCGGGTTGCGCAGCTCGCCCGCCTCGGCCGCCGCCACCGCCACCGCCTCGCCCCTGGCGGCGAAGGTCCGGACGAGGCGCTCCACCTGTGCGGCGCCCAGCGCCGGCTGGTCGGCCACCAGCAGGAGCAGCCCCTCGGGCGCCCCGCACTCCGTCACGGCCCGCGCCGCCGCCGCCACGGAGGAGCCCAGGCCGTCGGCGTAACGCGGATTGTACAGGCAGCGTAGCCTCTCCTGCTGGCCGCGCAGGCGCGCCCAGCGCTCCGCCTCCTCGCGGACGGCGCCGGCGGCGGCTCCGAGCACCACCCAGAGGCGGCCGTCGACCACCGAGGCGGCCTCTAGCGCCCGCGAGAGGAGCGTCTGCCCCGGCCCCGCCGCCAGGAGCGGCTTGGGTCTCCCCATGCGCCGGGAGAGGCCGGCCGCGAGGACGGCGGCGTCAAGCCTGCCCGGACGCGGCATGGATGGGCCCGGCCCGCCCGCTCAGGAAGCCGCCCCCGTGCCCGTTGCGGACCGCCAGCACCTCCGCCAGGATGCTGACCGCCACCTCCTCCGGCCCCTCGGCGCCCACGTCCAGGCCCACCGGGGCGTGGAGGCGCGCCAGCGCCTCGGGCGGGGGCTCGAAGCCCTCCGCGCGCAGGTCGCCCAGGATCCGCTCCGCCCGCGCGCGCGGCCCCAGAAGCCCCACGTAGGCCGCCTCCGAGGCCAGGGCGAAGCGCACGCAGGCGCGGTCGCGCTCCAGGTGGTGGTTCATCACCACGGCGTAGCTTCGCGCGCCCAGCGCGAGGCGCCCCTCCAGCTCCCCGGGCGCCGCCAACACCAGCTCGGCACCCGGAAAGCGTTCGGGTGTCACGTAGGCCTCCCGCGGGTCGACCACGCGCACGCGGAAGCCGAGCCGGCTCGCCAGGGCCGCCAGCGGCACGGCGTCGTCTCCTGCGCCGAAGAGGATCAGCTCCGGCGGGGGCGCCTGCACGTCGAAGAAGAGGGTGGCCCGCCCCCCGCCGGGAAGGTCGGTCTCGACCGTGCCGGAACGGGGATGGCGGGCCGCCAGGCGCCGGCGTGCCTCCTCCTCCGCCAGGCGGTCGAGCGCCGGCTCGCCCAGGCTGCCTTCCGCCCCGCCCTCGGCCGGGACGAAGAGGCGCCGCCCACCCTCCAGCAGGGTGACCAGCACCGCGGCACGGCCGCCGGCCACCGCCTGCAGCCACCGCTCGAAGGGCTCGCTCATCGCCCGCGCTCCCCGCCCCGTCCGCCGGGAAGCGGCTCGACGTAGACGTCCAGCGAGCCGCCGCAACCCAGGCCCAGGCTCCAGACCGTCTCGTCGTCCAGCTGGTAGTGGCGCAGGATCGGCCGCCCGCTCTCCATCGCCTGGCGCGCCACCTCGGCGATGTCGGCCTCGACGCAGCCGCCCGAGATGGTGCCCGTGATGCGCCCGTCCTCGTCCACCAGCAGCTTGGCGCCCTCGCGCCGGTAGGCCGAGCCCTGGACCCGCACCACCGTGGCCAGGGCCGCCCTCCGGCCCGCGCGACGGGCCTCCTCGATGGCCCGGAGCAGCTCCTCGCGCTCGCCCATGTCCGCTCACCTCCCGTCGTCCTCTTCGGCCAGCGCCTCCTCCAGGGCCTCCCGCAGCGGTCGGCCGCCGTTCCCGGCCAGCAGCTCCCAGTCCTCCCGGTCCTTCACGATACAGCCCAGCGTCTGCTCCACCACCGCCTCGTCCAGCCCGTCGCTGTGGAGGGCGACCAGCGCCCGCGCCCAGTCGAGGCTCTCGGCCACGCCGGGAGCCTTGTTGAGCGAGAGCGCGCGCAGCCGTCCCACGAAGCGCGCGATCTGCCGCGCCAGGCGCCGGTCGATGCCGGGCAGCCGCGCCTCCAGGATGCGGACTTCCTTCTCGAAGTCCGGGTAGGGGATCCATAGGTAGAGGCAGCGCCGCCGCAGCGCGTCGCTCAGCTCGCGCGTGCGGTTGGAGGTGAGGATGACGTAGGGCTTCTCCCGGGCGCGGATGGTGCCGATCTCGGGGATGGTCACCTGGAACTCGGCCAGCACCTCCAGCAGGAAGGCCTCGAACTCCTCGTCCGCCCGGTCGATCTCGTCGACCAGGAGCACCGGCGCCCGCTCCTGCGTGATCGCCTCCAGCAGCGGCCGGCGCAGCAGGAAGGCCTCGCTGAAGATCTCCGCCTCGCGGGCCCCGGCCGGGAGACCGCTCTCCTCGCTCAGGCGGATGTGCAGCATCTGCTTGGGGTAGTTCCACTCGTAGAGCGCCGTGGAGGCGTCCAGCCCCTCGTAGCACTGGAGCCGGATGAGCCGCGTCTGGAGCACCTCGGCCAGCACCTTGGCGATCTCCGTCTTGCCCACGCCCGCCGGCCCCTCCACCAGGAGCGGCTTCTCCAGGGCCAGCACCAGCCGGAGCGCGGTGACCACCGGACGGTCGGCCACGTAGCCGTGCGCCCGGAAAGCCGCCTCGATGTCGCCGCCGGCCAGCGGGCGGACGGCGCGCCCCTCGTCCGTCGTCTCCCCCGTCGGCCTCACCCCCTCGCCTCTCCCCGGGGACCGGGCGTCCCTCTCTACCCTAGCCCGACTTCCGGGAAGGCGCGAGCGCCCCTCCCCGAGGCGTCCGCGCGCCGCGGACAGAGACCGCCCCGGGCGGGCGTCCGCCGCCTCCCGGGCGGGATCGGTCGATTCTTCCGGCTTCTGGGGAGATCTCCTCCCGGCGGGGGAGGGGTCAGGAGGCCAGGAACTCCGCCAGCTCTCGGCCGGCGGTGCGGCGCAGCTTGCGCAGGGCGCGCTGCTCCAGCTGGTGGACGCGGCAGCGGCTGACGCCCATCCGGCGCGCCACCGCCTCCAGCGTCCGGGGCTCATCGCCGCCGAGGCCGTAGCGCAGCGCCAGCACCTGCCGCTCCCGCGGGGTGAGGCCCTCCAGGAGGCGACGCACCTCCAGCGAGAGCTGGCGGCTCATGGCCACCTCGTCCAGTTCGGCCGAGGCCGCCTCGTCGCGGACGAAGTCGCCCAGCCGCCCCTCCTCCCGCTCCCCCACGGGCGCCTCCAGCGAAACGGGCTCGCCGGCCGCCCGGAGGATGGCCCGCACGCGCTCCACGCCCGTGCCCGCCTCGCCGGCGAGCTCCTCGGGGCTGGGTTCGCGGCCCTCGCGGCGCGTGAAGGCCTCCTCGGCGCGGCGCAGCCGGTTGGCCTCGCCGGCCGGCAGGCGGATGGCCCGCGCCTGGTTGTCGATGGCGCGTACCATCGCCTCGCGGATCCACCAGGTGGCGTAGGTGCTGAAGCGGTAGCCCCGCCGCCAGTCGAACTTCTCGACGGCGTGGATGAGGCCCAGGTTGCCCTCCTGGATGAGATCCGCCAGGGGGAGACCGCGCCCGGTGTAATGGCGCGCCAGGCTGACCACCAGCCGCAGGTTCGACTCCACCAGCCGCCGGCGCGCCTCGCGCTCCCCCTGCTCGGCACGCCGGGCCAGCGCGCGCTCCTCCTCCTCGTCCAGGAGGGGCTGCCGGCCGATCTCATCCAGGTAGAGCCGGAGCGAGTCCTGCACCCGCTCGTCGCCCTCCTGTCCCTCCCAAGGCAGGCTGGACATCTCGCTCGCCTCGCTCCCGTCTTGCGAGTCCGCCGCTGGTCCGGCGGCGGGACCCTTGCAGGAAGCTTGCCGTCCGCTCTCCGTACCCTTGCAGCAACCTTTCCAAGGCTGACGATAAAAAAAGCGGTCGCAAGCCGCCATTCCACCAAAGGAGCATCTTCTCGCAGGCGGCGGACGCCAAGCGGATGATCCGGCCTCTCGCCCGGCCGGCAGGAAGCCTCCCCCTTCCCGGCATAACCCTTCCGGGCAAGGGGGGCGGGGGGTGCGCGGAGAGCTTCCCGCGGAGGTGGCGGAAGCTCGGCCAACACGCGCGGCGGCGGCGCTGCGGGTGCTGGCGGGGGCGGTGCTCTGGGGGACCACGGGCACCGCCCGCGCGCTGGCGCCCGTCGCCGCCTCGCCTCTGGCGGTGGGAGCCGCCCGCCTGCTTCTGGGCGGTTCGGTCCTCTTGCTGCTCGCCGCCGGGC
>JAIMAT010000101.1 GCA_023511835.1 Bacillota bacterium
CCGAGGACTGGCTCGAGGCGGCGCGGCGCTCGCCCGTCTACCCGCTGGCGGTGGAGTGGGGGATCGCGCTGCCGCTCCACCCGGAGTACCGGACGCTGCCCATGGTCTGGTACGTGCCGCCGCTCAGCCCGATCGTCAACCGCATTGAGGGCGAGGGCGCGACGGCGCGGCCCGACGACATCTTCCCGGCCATCGACCAGCTGCGCATCCCGATCCAGTACCTGGCCAACCTGCTGGCGGCGGGCGACGCCGAGGTGGTGCGCGGCGTGCTGCGCAAGCTGGCCGCCCTGCGCACCACCATGCGGGCGCGGAACCTCGGGCTCGAGCCCGACCCGTCGGCGCTGGACGGGGCCGGACTCACCCTCGAAACGGTGGAAAGGATGTACCGGCTCCTGGCGCTGGCCAAGTACGAGGAGCGCTTCGTCGTACCGCCCGCGCACAAGGAGCTGGCGGAGGAGCTCATGGCCGAACAGGGGAGCTGCGGTCTCGACTTCGCGGGCGGACCGGGGGGTTGCGGCGCGCCGCTCCGCGGCCCGGAGGGCGCCGGCCCCTCCTTCCGCCTGGCGCCCGGGAGGGAGCCGGCATGAGCGGAGGGCGCGAGCCGTCGACCGGCGGCCGGGCCGGAGCCGGCAGGTTGCCGGAGCCGGGCCGGTTGCGGGAGGATCTGGCGGCCCTGGCCTCCCTCCTCGCCTACCCGGGCGAGGAACAGGCGGCCGTGGCCAGGGAGCTCGGGTCGCGGGCGGGGCGGCTGCGGGAGAGGCTGGAGCCCTTTCTGGCGTGGGTGGAGGCGACGCCGCTCGCCCGCCGGCAGGAGCGGTACGTGGCCGACTTCGACTTCCGCGCCGAGACGACGCTCCACCTGACCTACCACCGCTTCGGCGACCGGAGGGTTCGCGGGACGGCGCTGGTGGCGCTGAAGCAGGTCTACGCGAGCGCGGGGTACGCGGTGCCGGAGGGTGAGCTGCCCGACCACCTGCCGCTCCTGCTGGAGTTCGCCGCCCGCGAGCCCGCGCTCGGTCTCGCCCTGCTGGAGCGCCTCCGGGCGCCCGTCCGGCTGGTGGGCGAGCGCCTGCGGGAGGCGGGCAGCCCTTATGCGGCGGCGGTGGAGGCCGTTCTGGACCTCCTGCCGCCCGCCCCGCCGGAGGCGGAGGCCGAGATCGAAGCGCTGCGCGCCGGCCCGCCGGCCGTGGAGACGGTCGGCCTGGACGCGCCGGAGGGGAGGCGGGCGTGGTGAACCTGTGGCAACAGTTCCTCTGGGTCATCTACCCCTACCTGGCGGTGGCGGTCTTCGTGGTCGGCCACCTCTACCGCTACGCCAGCGACCCGTACGGCTGGACGGCGCGTTCCAGCGAATTTCTGGAGAAGCGGCTCTTGCGCTGGGGAAGCACGCTCTTCCACTGGGGGATCCTCCTGGTCTTCCTCGGTCACCTGGCGGGTCTCCTCGTACCGGCCTGGCTCTACCGGAGCCTGGGGGTCTCCGACGCCCTCTACCACCGCATGGCCGTCACCGCCGGCGGCCTGGCCGGCGCCACCGCCCTGGCGGGCCTCCTCCTCCTGGCCTACCGCCGCCTGCGCGTCGCCCGCGTCCGCCGGACCAGCAGCCCCGCCGACTGGGTGGCGCTCGCGCTCCTGGCGCTGGTGATGGGGCTCGGCCTTTACAACACCCTGGGCCACAACCTCCTGGTGGCGGAGTACGACTACCGCTTCAGCATCGGCCCCTGGCTGCGGGGCCTGCTCCTCTTCCGCCCGGACCCGCGGCGGATGGCGGGCGTGCCGCTGGGCTACCAGCTCCATGTGCTGGCCGCCTTCGCGCTCCTCGCCGCCTGGCCCTTCACCCGCCTGGTCCACGTCTGGAGCCTGCCGCTCCCCTACCTGTGGCGCCGCTACGTGCTCTACCGGCGGCGGGCACCGGGGCCCAGCGACGCTCGTGCCAATCGGCTGGCGGGATGAGAGGTGCGCCCTTATCGATCCCGGGCGGCCGCTCCGCCTTCCAGCACCACGGTGCGCGTCGGGAAGGCGAAGGTCACGCCCTCTTCCTCGAAACGCCGGTATAGGGCCAGGTTGATCGCCTGCTGGGCATCCATGTAGAGCTTGTAGTCGCCGCTCAGCACGTAGTAGACCGTCTCGAACTCCAGCCAGCTCTCCGCATAGCGGGCGAAGTGGGCGCGGTCGAAGCGGGTGTGCCCGATTCCCTCGACGATCTCGCGCACCCAGCCCGGGATCGCCTCCAGCTTCTCGCGCGGCGTCCCGTACGGCACGCCGAAGGTGAACAGGACGCGCCGCTCCGGCATGTCCCGGTAGTTGCGGATCCGCGCCCTGACCAGGTCGCCGTTGGGGATGACCAGGAGCTCGCCCGAGAGGCTGCGGAGCCGGGTGGTCTTCACCCCGATCCGCTCCACGGTGCCCAGGAAGTCCTGCGTGACGATGAAGTCGCCGACCAGGAAGGGCTTGTCCAGCACGATGGAGACCGAGGCGAAGAGGTCGCCCAGGATGTTCTGCAGCGCCAGGGCGACGGCCACGCCGCCGATGCCCAGGCCGGTGACCAGCGCCGTCACGTTGACGCCCAGCGAGCCGATCACCAGGAGCGCGATCAGCGCCCAAAGGAGCGTGAGCGCCCCCACGGAGAGAATCGAGTAGACGGAAGCGATCTCCGGCTCCAGCTCCGCCTCCCCGCCCTGGCCGCCCAGCCAGCGCGGCAGCCACCAGCGGACGGTGCGGCTGGCCCAGATCCCCACCTGGAGCCAGACGACCACCAGCACGGCGGCCCGCACCAGCGCCTCGGTCCGCGGCGGCAGCGAGACCACCAGCGAGCCGGCCCCCACGGCCACCACCAGCAGCGCCAGCCGGCTGGTGCGGCGGAGCAGCCCCCTCGCCAGGAAGTCGCCCAGCGCCCCGCCGCCCCGCCGCGCCCAGGCCTCCAGCAGGCGCGCGCCCCAGTCGCGCACCAGCACCAGGGCGACGTCGACGGCGACGGTCAGCACCAGCGCCAGGAGCCAGCGCCCCAGCGGCTGGCCGGCCAGCGGCACGGCGAAGAGGTCGGCCAGGAGCCGCACGCCCATCCCCCCTTTTCGCGGGCCCCGCAGGCAGGTACCCCGGAGCCGTCCGGGTGGAGGCATTCCACGGGAACCGGGGGGGCTTCCTGCCCGTCCGGATGACGTGGGGAGCACCGCCCGCCCGGGCCGCCCTCCCCGCGCGGCGGACGGCTGCGCGCCCGGGCGGCGAGGAGGTTTCACGGTCGTGACCAAAGGGGAACGCGGCCGGGCGCCGGCGGAGCGCCTGGCCACGCGGGTGCTGGTGCTGGCTGTGGCAGCGGGGATCCTGCTGGCGCTTCTCGCCTGGCCGCCCGTGCGGCAGCGGCTGGCTGGCGCCCGCCCCGCTCCGGCGGCGCCGGGGAGCGGCGCCGAGGCGCAGCCGCCGCGGCGCGGGGCGTCCCTCCCCTACCCGCTCGACGTCCTCGCCGGCGGCGGCTGGAGCTGGTCGAAGGTGAAGGGGCTGCTTCCTCCCGTGGAGGCGAGCTACCAGGACCGGACCGAGGGCGAGGACTTCGTCGAGCTCGCCGCCTCCGGCGGGGCGCTCCGCCTCTACCTCTCTGAGGACCGGAGCCGGGTGCTGGCCCTGCTGGCCGACACGAGCGACCCGCGCTACGCCGGTCTCGCCCGGTTGGGCGCCGGACGCGGCCCGGGCTACGCGGTCTGGAAGGCGGACCCGCTGGTCGTGGTCGTGGCCGACCGGCCGCTCTCGCGCCAAGCCTTCGCCGCGCTGGTCGGCCGTACCTGGAGCCCCGCCGAACTGGAGGCCCGCCTGGGCGCGCCGAGCTTCCGGAGCTACGTGCACGGCCTGGGGGCGACGCTCCTCACCTTCCTTCCGCAGGGGCTCCGCTTCGCAGGCGGACCCGCCTTCGAGCTGGAGAGCGCGTCGGAGCAGGGCTGGCCCAACGGCCCGCTCCGGCCGGGCCAGAGCGTGACGGTCGGGCCGCGCACCTACGCCGACTACCTGGCCATGCGCGGGCGGGTCCAGTCGCAGTTCGCCCGCGACCGCTTCCAGGAAGTCGAACAGGTGAGGGCCGCGCTGGCGAGGGGGCTCCCCTCCCCCGGCGGGCGCTACCGGGCGGCGCTGCTCAACGGCGGCGTCTACTGGGAGCAGTGGATCCTGGTCGGCCGGCCGGGCCAGGCCGAGCTGAGGCTCCAGGCGGGCTACTTCGTCGGCGGGCTGGCCTGGCTGGACGACCGGACGCTCGTCTACGACACCGGACCGGGAGCCGGGACGGACTTCGTCGCCGTGGAGCTGCCTGCGCTGAAGAGCCGCCCGCTCGGCCAGGTGAAGGAGATGGTGCGGAGCTTCTACGTCCTCGACGGGCGCCGGATCCGCTACCAGACCACCGACGGGCTCTGGCGCACGCTCACTTTCGAGCCAGCCGGCCCGCCGGGAGGTTGAAGCCCGGAGGGAACCGCTCGGCGGCGGAAGGCGTCCCTTCACAAGGGAGGCGGAGGCGGTCCGCGCCCGGGGAGGACGGTCGCATGGAGCGGGTGGGACGGCTGGAGAAGGCGGTGCGGGGCGGCGCCTCGCGGCGGCGGAGCGGCTGGCCGGCGCTGCTCCTGGCGGGGGTGCTGGCGCTCGCCGGTTGCGCCGGGCCCGTCGCCCGACAGGCCGGGCCCGCGCCCGGGAACGCCCGGGCGCCCGCCTCCGGCCCGGCGGGAGGCGTCCCGCCGACCGGAGGGGGAAGTGGAGGCAGAAGCCCGGCGGCGCCGGCCGCGCGGAGCTTCGCGGACGCGCAGGCGCTGCGCGCGGCCTGGAACGGCGCGCTCGACCCCTTCGAGGCGGACGCGGCGCTGCCCCCGTTCCAGCTCGACGGGGACGGCCGCTTCCTGGTCTTCGCTGGGGTCCACCGACTGCTCGCCGGCCAGATCCAGGGGAGCGGCTACGCCCTCGACGTGCTGCTCGACCACCCGGAGCAGGATGGCGCCGCCGCGCGGCAGGCGATCCTTCCCCTGGCGCGGATCCTGATGCGGACGGTCCAGCCCGGGCTGAACGCGGCGGAGCAGGCGCGCCTCCTGGGGGCGCTGGGGCTGACCGGGACGCCCCCGGCCATCCCCGACCGCTTCGTCTACGGCGCGCGCACCGCGCGGAGCGGCGAGGTCACCTACGTGCTCAGCTACGCCGGCGGGCTCATCTTCTCGGCCGAGCGCGGCTCCACGACCCCCGCCCGCGACAGCCGCCTGGAGACCGAGATCAAGCAGGGCGAGGCGCTGGCGGCGGCCACGCCGGCGGTCCCGCTCCAGACGGGCCAGGTGGAGGCGGCCGTGGCCGCCGCAGGAGCGCCCGAGCCCCTGACGCCCGCGCTCCTGGGCGACCCGGCCCGCCTGGGCGCCGCGCTGCAGCAGGCCGCGCGGCTGGTCGCGCGCCTCCTGCCGGCCCCCCTGGGCGGCGCGCCGCCGCCGCCCGGCGCCGCCTTGCTGGTGCCCGACGCCGGGATGACGGCGATCCGCCACCTGCTGGAGCGCACCTTCAGCGCCGGGCTGGCGGGCGACCTGGTGACGGGCGAGGCCTGGGCGCACATGGCTCCGGGCACGGTGCAGGGCGGCTCGCTGCGCATCCGACAGCCCATCTTCTACGGGCAGGGCCGCCTCTTCATCCTGGCCGAGCCGCCCTTCGCCGAGGGCGAGCGATATTGGGCGCAGGTGCCGCTCTGGGCGGACGGGACCACCTACCAGCTGGGCTTCTTCCGCCGCCTGGGCGGCGACGCCGGGGAGACCTCGGTGGTGCGGACGGAGGTGCAGCGCGCGTCGGACGGCTCGGCGACGGTCACCTTGGAGGCGCTCCTGCCACCGCCGGAGGGGTCGCCGGCGACGGCGCGCCAGGACGCCCGCTTCACCTTCCACCTGGTGCCCGCCGGCGACGGGACGCTCCGCATCGACGACGTCCAGACGCC
>JAIMAT010000102.1 GCA_023511835.1 Bacillota bacterium
CGCCTCGGTCTCCGCCACGCCGACCCGCTGGAGGGGCTGGTGGCCCGGACGGTGGTCACCGTCCTCCTGGTGGGCGCCTGGTCGCTGGCCGGCGGCCGCTACCGCGTCCTCCTCTCGCTGCCGCCGGCCGACTGGCTCTACCTGGGGCTGGAGGCCTTCTTCGCCACCTTCGCCGGCGACCTGGCCTACTACGCCGCCCTCAAGTCGGGCGGCGCCGGCCTGACCGCCGCCGGCCTGGCCGTCTCGCCGCTGGTCACGGTCCTTCTGGGCCAGTGGCTCCTGGGCGAGAGCAGCTCGCCCCGCCAGCTGGCCGGGACGCTCCTCATCGTGGCCGGGCTGGTGCTGCTGGCCGAGAGCCAGCTGGTCCGCTGAGCGGGGAGCGCCCGCTCCGGGCCGCCGAGCGGGCAGCGCTCGCACCGGGCCGGAGCCGTTCAGGCGAGGACGCGGATCGTGCGGAGCGAGGGGTCGGCCGGGCCGGAGAGGCGGAGGCCCGCCTCGCGCACCGTCACCAGGAAGTCGAGCACGTCGCCCGAGATCCGCTCGCCCGGCGAGACGATGGGGATGCCCGGGGGGTAGCTGGTCACCGTCTCGGCCGCCACCCGCCCCCGCGCCGCCTCCAGCTCCACCCGCTCCGCCGCGGCGAACCAGGCCTCGCGCGGCAGCACCGCCACCTCCGGCGCGGGCGCACCGGCCAGGGCCGCCGCGCGCTCCAGCAGCGCCGCCGTCTCCGGCCTGCGCAGCCGCGGCGCCTCGGCCGCCAGGCGCCGGAAGGCGCGGACCAGCCGCTCCGTCTCCTCCTCCGTGTTGCCCGAGCCCACGATCAACACCACGTTGAAGAGGTCGGACATCTCCACCTGGATCCGGTGGCGGCGCCGCAGGATCAGCTCCACCTCCCGCCCGCTCAGCCCCAGGTCGCGGACGGAGACGGTCACCTTGAGCGGGTCCAGCCAGGCCGCGGCCGGCCCGCCCAGCACCCGCCGGTCGAGGAGCCGGAGGCCGGGCACCCGGCCCAGCGCGGCGCGCAGCCCGTCGGCCAGGCGGATGGCCCGCTCCACCAGCTCCCTGCCCCGCTCCTGCATCTCGGCGCGTGCCGCGTCCAGCGAAGCCATCAGCAGGTAGCTGGCGCTGGTCGACTGTAGGAGGCGCAGCGCCCCCTCCACCCGCTCCTCGGAGAGCCGCCCGCGGCGCAGGTGCAGCAGCGAGGCCTGGGTCAGCCCGCCCAGAAGCTTGTGCGCCCCCTGCGCGCTGGCGTCGGCGCCCAGGCGGAGCGCCGGCGGCGGCAGCGCCGGGTGGAAGCCGAAGTGCGGCCCGTGCGCCTCGTCCACCAGGAGCGGCAGCCCGCGCCTCCGGGCCAGGGCCGCCGCCGCGCCCAGGTCCGGCACCACCCCGTAGTAGTTGGGGCTCAGGAGAAGGAGCGCCTCCGCCCGCCCGCGCTCCAGCGCCGCCTCCAGGCGGTGGGGGGCCACGCCCAGCGCCAGGCCGAAGTCGGCCTCGCGCTCCGGCTCCAGCCAGACCGGCCAGGCACCCGAGAGGACGAGGCCGGCCAGCGCCGACTTGTGCATGTTCCGCGGCAGCAGCAGCCGCCCGCCGGGCTGCGTGGCGGCCAGGATCATGGCCTGCACGCCGGCCGAGGTCCCGTTGACCAGGAAGTAGCTCCGGTCGGCGCCGAAGGCGGCCGCCGCCAGCGCCTGCGCCGCCGCCAGCACCCCCGTCGGCTCCTGGAGGTCGTCGAGCCCCTCCACGCTGGTCACGTCGGCGCGGAAGGCGCGCTCCCCCAGGAGGCGCCGGATGGCGGGGCTGGCCCCGCGCCCGCCCTTGTGCCCCGGCATGTGAAAGCGGACGACGCCCTCGCGGACGTAGGCCTCCACCGCCTCCACCAGCGGCATGGGCGGCCGCCGCCGGGCCATCCCCCCCACCTCCGCCGCTCACCCTATGCGCTCCCGGCCGCCCCCGTCTCCCAGACGGAGAAAGAGCAGCCCGGCGAGGAGCGAGGCCGAGGCCATGGCCAGCGGCAGCGCCCCCGTTCCGGCGCTCTCCAGGAGCAGCCCCCCCGCCGCCGGCCCGAGCCCATAGGCGATGCCGTCGACGACGCCCAGCGCGGAGAAGGTGGTGGCGCGCAGGCCCGGCGGGGCGAGGCCGGCGGCGACGCTTTGCAGCGCCGGCGAGTGGAAGACCTCGCCCAGCGTGAAGAGGACCATCAGCGCCAGCCAGGCTTCCTCGGAGCGGCCGGCACGCCACCAGCCCAGCTCGGCCAGGGCGAAGAGCAGCTCGCCCGCCACCAGCCCCAGGCGCGGCCGCCGCTCCAGGAGCCTCCCCAGCCAGGGCTGGGCGAGGAGGACGGTGAGGCCGTTGGCGGCGACGAGGCGCGCGTAGGCGGCCTCACCCCGCGGCAGGGCGCTCCGGACGAGGAGCGCGAGGCCGGTGTGCAGCTGCGAGTAGGCGAGGCCGTTGAAGAAGGCGGCCGCCGCGAAGCGGGCGATGCGCGGCTCGCCGGCCAGAAGGTCGAAGGCGGCCCGGAGCCCCGGCCTCGCCCCGGCCCGCGCATCCCCCCCGTCGGACTCCCGGCGACCCAGGCCCGGCGGCACCGCCCGCCAGGCCAGAAGCGCCATGCCGGCGCCCGCGCCCGCGCCCAGCCACCAGGAGAGCGGCGAGGCGGCGGCGCCCAGACGGACCCCCAGGAGCGGGCCCAGGGTGGCGCCCACGTTGAGGAGCCAGTAGTTGTAGCCGAAGATGCGGGTGCGCAAAGCCTCCGGCACCAGGTCGCTGAGGAGGGCGCGGTAGCTTACCCCCGCCACCATGCCCGCCGCCCCCGCGCCCAGGGCGGCCAGCGCGAAGCCGGCGGGGCCGCGGGCGACCGCCAGCCCCGCGGCCGCCAGCGCCTCCAGGGCGGAGCCCAGCGCCAGCCCGGCGCGGCGCCCGGCCCGGTCGACCCACTGCCCGGCCAGCGGTGCCACCGCCAGCCCCGCCAGCGAGGAGAGGCCGACCACGGCGCCGGCGCCGGAGGGCGGCAGGTGCGTCCGCGCCTGTACGTAGACGGCGAGGAAGGGCGCTCCCGTGTAGCGCACCAGCGCCACCAGCCCGTTCCCCGCCAGGAGGAGCCAGAGGAGCGGCGGAAGCGCCGCCTCCTCGCGCAGGAAGCCGCCCAGGGGGCCCGCCGCCCGCCGCCGAGCCGACCCTCGCCGCGTCGCCCCCACCTCCGCCGCCCGCCTCGCCGGCCCTCCCCAACGAGTACGCGCGGCGGTCGATGGGCTATCCTCGCCATGGAGGTGGCGAGGTGGGCGAGGCCGTGCTGCACCTGCTCCGCCCGGCGGCTGGCGGCATGGGCCGCCACGTGGGCCTGCTGGCCCCGGCGCTGGCCGAGGCGGGATGGGAGGTGACGCTGGCCGGGCCCAGCGACTTCCTGGCCCGGCTCGAGGGCGCGGAGGGCCATCCGCGGCTCCTGCGCCGGGCGGTGGAGGTGCCGGCGCGCCCCTCGCCGGCCGCGCTGGCGGCGGCCCGACGCCAGCTGGCCGCGCTCCTGGCGGAGGGCGGCTACCGCCTCCTCCACCTGCACGGAACGGCCGCCCTGCTGGTGGCCGCGCCGCTCCTCCGCTCGCTCCCGGCCGGACGCCGGCCCGCGCTGGCCGTCACCCTGCACAACCTGCCGGCCGAGCGCGGCCTGCTCAGCGGTCTCGGCTACCGCTGGCTCGAGCGACGCCTCCTCTCCCTCCACCCCCTCTGGTTCGCCGTCAGCCCCCTGGTCCGGGAAGAGGCGATCCGCTGGTGGGGCCTCCCGCCGGGGCAGGTGGAGCTGCTCCCGGCCCCGCTGGAGCCGCCCCGGCAGGCGCGGGCGGAGCTTCCCTCGGCCTGGCAGTGGGAGCCCGTCTACATCGTCGGAACCGCCGCCCGGCTGGTACCGGGCAAGGGACTGGAGACTCTGCTGGAGGCGGCGGCCCGGCTCGCGCCCCGGATGCCCGAGCTCCGGCTCTGGCTGGTGGGCGACGGGCCGCTGCGACAGCCGCTTCGCCGCCAGGCAGAAGCGGCCGGCCTGGCGGGGCGCCTCCGCTGGGAAGGGGCGGTGCCCGACGCGGCGCCCTACCTGGGGGCCATGGACTGCGTCGTCGTCCCCTCGCGCGTGGAGGCGCTCTCGCTGACGGCGTTGGAGGCGCTGGCCCGCGCCCGCCCCCTGGTGGTCTCGACGGCCGTGGCGCGGACGGGCGTGGTGGAGCCCGGCAGGACCGGCTGGAGCTTCCCCACCGGCGACGCCGCGGCGCTGGCCGCCGTCCTCCGCCAGGTGCGCGAGCAGGGGGACGAGGCGGCGCGGCGGGCGGCGCGCGGCGCCGAGGAGACGCTCCGTCGCCACGGCCTGGGCCGGGCGGTGGAGCGGGTGGAGGCGGGCTACCGGAAGCTCCTGGACGGAACCGCGGACCGCCCGGCGGCCCGCGGCTGACCACGGCCGGAGCGCCGACGGCGGAGGGCCTGCGGAGAGAGAGCCCTCACGGGGAGGCGAGAGCGATGGCACGGCGAAACGAGGGGCTCATCCCCCTCTCCCAGCAGCATCACCGGGCACTGGTGGCCGGGAAGTCGCTGCGCGACGCGGCGCGCGACCCTTCCGACGCCGGCGCCCTGCGGCGCGCCGCCGAGGAGTTCCTGGCCTTCTGGCGCGAGGACGGCGCCGCCCACTTCCGCAGGGAGGAGGATCTCCTCCTCCCGTTCTACGGACGCTGGGGCGAGGCGAACGACCCGAGGGTGGTCCGCATGCTGGTGGAGCACGTCGAGCTCCGCACCCGCGTGCAGCAGCTGGAGGAGGCTTTGGCCGCGGGCCGCGAGCCGGAGGCGGGCTTTCTGGCCGACCTGGGCCGGCGCATGAGCGATCACGTCCGGCTGGAGGAGGACGAGGTCTTTCCGCTGATCGAGGCGACGGTGCCGGGCGAACGCCTGGCGGAGCTGGCACCCTTTTTCTGAGAGCCGGCGCTCGCCACCGAGCCCGCCCGCCGACTTCCCGGAACGAGGGGAGCGGCGGCGACCTGCGGGTCGCCGCCGCTCCTGCTGCTGCCTCGATGGGCCAACCCCTGGTGCGAGAGGCGGGACTTGAACCCGCACGGCACAAGGCCACACGCCCCTCAAACGTGCCTGTCTGCCAATTCCAGCACTCTCGCACGAGATCCGGCGCATTCCGCATGATAGCATGCCCCGTCCCGCCGCTCAAGGCGTCGCGGCGGCGCCGCCCGGCCAAGGTCGGGAAGGGCGTGGCGGGCATCGCCGGGAGGATCGATTCGCAACCCGTCGAATTAGCGTCGTCAATATCCGTCTTTATCCGGGAGCGTGATGCGATTTGTCGTCATCTCCTTCCTCGCGATGGAAGCGTTCCGCCTGGCTGGCCGCCCTGCTGGCCCTGGCGCTGGCGGCCGGCGCCTGCGGCGGCGGATCCGCCACCAGCGGAAACTCCGCCGGCGCGGGCGGCTCCTCCTCGTCGGGGGCCGGGCAGGCCTCGGCGCAGCCCATCAAGATCGGGATGAACTTCGAGCTCTCCGGCCCGGTCGCCACCTTCGGGGTGCATGCTCGCCAGGCGGCCGACCTGGCCATCGACCAGATCAATCAGAAGGGCGGCGTGCTGGGGCGGAAGCTCGAGGCGGTGACGCTGGACAACAAGTCGGACAACGGCGAGTCGACCAACGTCACCGAGCGCCTGGTCAGCGAGGGCGTCGTCGCCGTGGTCGGCCCCGTCACCACCGGCGACACGCTGGGCGCCGTGCAGGTGGTGACGCAGGCGCAGATCCCGCTGGTGACGCCCGGCGCCACCGCCGTCCCCGTCACCGTCGACCCCGCCACGGGCAAGGTGCGCGACTGGATCTTTCGCGTCTGTTTCATCGACCCGGTCCAGGGGACGGTGGGCGCCGACTTCGCCTACCAGCAGCTGAACGCCCGCAAGGCGGTCATCCT
>JAIMAT010000103.1 GCA_023511835.1 Bacillota bacterium
CTCGTGGTCCGCCATCACCCCGCCTTCCGGGAGGCGGGCGCGCCGCTCTGGTTCGAGCGGACGGAGCGCTTCCCCCTGGAGGGCGGCGACGTCCACGTTCTCAGCGAGGAGACGGTGGTGGTGGGGGTGGGCGAGCGGACCGCACCCCAGGCGGTGGAGCGGCTGGCGCAGCGGCTCTTCCTGGGCGGGTCGGGTGTCCGCCGCGTGGTGGCGGTGGAGATCCCCAAGGCGCGGGCGTCCATGCACCTGGACACGGTCTTCACCATGGTCGACCGCGACAAGTTCGCAGTCCACGCCGGCGTGGTCGGCGACGGGCACCACCTGCGTCACTTCCTGCTCTCCCCGGGCCGGACGCCGGAAGGGCTGCGCATCGAGGAGCGCCGCGACTTCGCCGCCACCCTCTCCGAGCTGCTGGGCGTCGAGCGACCCCTCTTCATCCCGTGCGGCGGCGGCGACGTCATCGCCTCGGCGCGCGAGCAGTGGAATGAGGGATCGAACATGCTGACCCTGGCGCCCGGCGTGGTGGTGGCCTACGACCGGAATCGGATCTCCAACGAGCTCCTTCGCCGGCACGGCGTGGAGGTGCTCGAGATTCCCAGCGCCGAGCTCTCCCGGGGGCGCGGCGGCCCGCGCTGCATGAGCATGCCGCTGGAGCGGGAGGCGGCCGGCCGCTGACGGCGGTCGCCGGCCGGGAGGGCGGCGGGAAAGGACGGGGTGGACGAGGATGGCAGGCAGCCTGAGGGGACGCTCGCTGGTCTCGCTCCAGGAATGGTCGCGCGACGAGATCAGCCTCCTGCTGGAGGTGGCCCGCCAGGCGAAGGCGGAGCGGCGCGCAGGCGTCGTCCGGCGCCGCTTCGAGGGCAAGTCGCTGGCGCTCATCTTCGAGAAGCGGTCGACGCGGACGCGCTCCGCCTTCGAGACGGCCTTCGGGGAGGAGGGGGGATGGGTCTCCTTCCTCTCGACGGACGACATCCACCTGGGCGTCAAGGAGTCGGTGGAGGACACCGCCCGGGTGCTGGGGCGGATGTACGACGCCATCGAGTTCCGCGGCTACGCGCAGGAGACGGTGGAGAGCCTGGCGCGCTGGGCAGGGGTGCCGGTCTACAACGGCCTGACCGACAGCGACCATCCCACGCAGGTGCTGGCCGACCTGCTCACCCTCCAGGAAGCCTTCGGACGCCTGGAGGGCCTCTCCCTGGCCTTCGTGGGCGACGGGCGGAACAACATGGCGCACGCGCTCCTCACCGGCCTGCCCAAGATGGGCGTCTCGCTGACCGTCGTCTGCCCGCCGGAACTGGCGCCGCGGCCGGAGTGGCTGGAGGCGGCCCGGGCCGCCTCCCTGCCCGGCGCGGAGGTGCGCGTGGTCCACGAGCCGGGCGAGGGCGTCCGCGGGGCGGACGCCGTCTACACCGACGTCTGGGCCTCCATGGGCGAGGAGGACCAGGCGGAGGAGCGCCGCCGTATCCTGGCGCCGTACCAGGTGAACGGCGCGCTGATGGCCGCCACGGGACGGGCGCGGAGCATCTTTCTCCACTGCCTGCCGGCCAACAAGGGGCAGGAGGTGAGCGCCGAGCTCTTCGAGAGCGAGGTCTCCCGCGTCTTCGACCAGGCGGAGAACCGGAAGCACACCATCAAGGCGCTGATGCTGGTCACCCTACTCTGAGGGGGACGGGGGCTTGGAGCAGACGGAACGGCTGGTGGTGGCGCTGGGCGGCAACGCCATCCTGCAGCCGGGGCAGCGGGGCACGTACGCCCAGCAGACGGAGAACGTCCGCCTGGCCGCCCGGCAGGTGGCGGCGCTGGTCCGCGCCGGCTACCGGGTGGTGGTCACCCACGGAAACGGGCCCCAGGTGGGCAACATCCTCCTGCAGAACGAGCGGGCGGCGGGCGAGGTGGAGCCCATGCCGCTGGACGTCTGCGGCGCCGAGTCGCAGGGCTTCATCGGCTACATGCTGGTGCAGGCGCTGCAGGCCGAACTGGGGCCGGAGCGGCCGGTGGCGGCGCTGGTGACGCGGACCGTCGTCCGCGAGGACGATCCCGCCTTCCGCGAGCCCAGCAAGCCCATCGGCCCCTTCTACGGCGAGGAGGAGGCGGCGCGGCTGGCGGTGGAGCGGGGCTACCGCCTGAAGGAGGACGCCGGCCGCGGCTGGCGGCGTGTCGTCCCCTCGCCGGAACCCGTGCGGATCGTCGAGCGCGAGGCCATCCGCGCGCTGGTGGAGGCCGGCGTGCTGGTGGTGGCGGCAGGGGGCGGCGGCGTGCCCGTGGTGGAGCGGCGGCTGCCGGACGGGCGGCGGCTCTACGAGGGCGTGGAGGCCGTCGTCGACAAGGACCTGGGCGCCCAGCGGCTGGCCGTCGACGTGGGGGCCGACCGCCTGCTGATGCTGACCGACGTCTCCCACGCCTACCTGCACTACCGCCGCCCGGACGCCCGGCCCCTGGAGCGCCTCTCGCGGACGGAGGCGCGGGGCCTGCTGGCGGCGGGCGAGTTCGCCGAGGGCAGCATGGGGCCCAAGGTGCGGGCGGCCGTCCGCTTCCTGGAGGCGGGCGGGCGCGAGGCCGTCATCGCCTCCCTGGCCGAGGCGGAGCGCGCCCTGGCCGGCGCCACGGGGACGCACGTCCTGCCCGACGCGGTGGCGGTGCGCGCCTAGGAGGGAGGCGCGGCCGCCGGCCCCGCCAGGCGGTGGAGCCAGGCCAGCGGCGTCTGCTGGCTCCCCTGGCCCAGGGGGTTGTCGCGGAAGAGCGAGGCCACCAGCGGCCGGTCGACGCCGGTGCTGGCGCCCAGCACGCGGACGCCCAGGTCGTTGGCGTCGACCACCGCCACGCCGACGCGGCGGCCGTAGCGCGCCTCCAGCCAGGCGGCCAGCCGCCGGGCGACGCCGTCGGGATCGGCCGGCGGCAGCTTGGCGTGGCGGTTGTAAGGCGGGATGGTGCCCGCCGTGGGACCGTCGATGGCCGCCACCTGGCTGCCGGCCAGCCGGTAGAAGAGGCCGCGCACCCCCAGCAGGCGGGCGGCGCCGCCCACCGCGGCCGCCAGCAGCACGCGCGGCGCGCCGGCGGTGCGCAGGGCCAGCTCCATGGTGGCCGGGATGCCGAGGCCGATGCCGGAGGCCGTCCGCCGGACGAAGCGCGAGAGCCAGACGGCCAGCCGCGACGGGCGGATGCTCTCCACCTCGAAGGAGCGCCCCTGGCTGATGGCCACCACCTTCTCGCTGAGGGCGAAGAGGTCGCCCTCGCCGGGCGCCACCCCGGCGGCCTCAAGCGCCTCGGCCAGCACCTCCTCCAGTCGGTCGCCGGCGCGCACGAGGCGCGTCCGGAGCGGCACCCGCGCCCACGTCCCGCCGTCCACCGGCGAGAAGGCCAGGAGCTGCCGGCGCGGGTTGGCGCTGTGGCGGTCCAGCAGCCCGAGCGCCTCCGCCCGGGCGGGCTCCTCCAGCCCGTCGGCGGCCGCGCGGTCGCCCAGCCGGAAGGGGTCGGCGGGTCCCGCGGGCGGCTCCGCGGGGTCGACGAAGAGGCGCATCCAGATCTCCAGGTTGAGCGCCCGCCAGAAGAAGAAGGAGTCCTCCACCCGTCCCTCGCAGGCGGCGGCGAAGGCCTCGGCCACCGCCGGGCCGTCCCACCACGGGCGCGCGGCGAAGCCGGGCGAGCGCAGGAGGCTCTGCACGGCGGCGCGCTGCGCCTTCAGCCAGCGCATCTCGGGCGTGGTGAAGCCTACCTTCCAGCGGCGCAGCCGGATCCGCTCGGGCAGGACGCCCTTCATGGCGCGCCGGAAGATGGCGCGGCTCCACCCGCCGTCGATGATGGCCTCCTCCGGCAGGCGGAGGATGTACTCCACCAGCTCCTGGTCCAGGAAGGGCAGGCGCGATTCGACCGAGTGGGCCATGGAGTTCCGGTCCTCGTAGCGCAGGAGCGAAGGCAGGCTGAAGACCGTCAGGTCCTCCAGCAGCCGGCGCTTCAGGTCGTCCTGGCTGGGCAGTCGGCGCGGCGGCCGCACCCGCCCGAGGAAGTCCGGCCGCAGCAGCCGGCGCACCGGCAGCGCCCGGCGGCGCTGGGCCAGGCGCCGGCGGAGGAGCGGCGCCAGCACGTCGCGCGAGGCCCAGGCCTCGCGGAGGAGCCTGCGCCAGCGCCGCTGGCGCAGGAGCTGGCGCAGGTAGACGAAGTGGTAGGGGACGTAGCCGGCCAGCAGCTCGTCCCCGCCCTGCCCGTCCAGGGTGACGCGCACGTGCTCCGCCGCCAGGCGCATGACGCACCACTGGGCGTAGGGGCCGGTGCTCACCGTGGGCTCCTCCTGGTGCCAGACCAGCTCGCCCAGTTCTTCGACGAAATGTCCCGACTCCGGGTGGACGGCGTACCCCTCGGCGTCGACGGCCGCCAGCACCTCGCGCACGTAGGCGCTCTCGTCGATGGGGTCGCCCTCGAAGAGCGCCGAGAAGGTCTTCAGGCGCCCGCCCAGCGAGGCCGCGTCGGGCGCGCCGCGCCGGAGCAGGCGCTCCTCCACGCAGACCACCGAGCTGGAGTCGAGCCCGCCCGAGAGGCAGGTGCCCACCGGCACGTCGGCCACCAGCCGCCGCTCCACCGACCGCTCGAAGAGCTCCAGGAAGCGCCCCGGATCGGGCTCGGCATCCCTCCCCAGGCGCGGCTCCCAGTAGCGCTCCAGGCGGCGGCCGCCCTCCTCCACCACCAGCCGGTGGGCCGCGGGAAGGCGGTGGATGCCGGCGAAGAAGGTGCCCTCGTCGTGCTCGTGCAGCCCGTGGACCAGGTACTCGTAGACGTGCTGCTCGTCGGGCTGCCGCTCCACCTCGGGGTTGCGGAGGAGCGCCTTGATCTCCGAGGCGAAGAGGAGCCGCCCGGCCGCCTCGGTCCAGTAGAGCGGCTTGATGCCGAAGTGGTCGCGCGCCAGGACCAGGCGCGGGGCCGGGCCGCGGAGGTCGAGGACGGCCACCGCCCACATGCCGTTGAAGCGCAGGAAGCACTCCTCCCCCCACGCCTCCCAGCCGTGCACGATCACCTCCGTGTCGGAGGCGGTGCGGAAGCGGTGGCCCGCGGCGGCCAGCTCGGCCCGCAGCTCGCGGAAGTTGTAGATCTCGCCGTTGAAGACGACCTGCACGCGGCCGTCCTCGCTGCCCATGGGCTGGCGGCCGCCCTGGCGGTCGATGATGGCCAGGCGGCGGAAGCCGAGGCTGGCCGCCGGCGACTCGAAGAAACCCTCGTCGTCGGGACCGCGGTGGCGCAGCACCGCGGTCATCGCCTCCAGGCGCGGCCGCTCCGGCGGCCCCCAGAAGCCCGCGATCCCGCACATGTCCATCCCGGCTTTCTCTGTCGCAGGGTGGGAGGTCGGCACAGGGCGACAGGACGTCCACCATTATGCCACGCCGCCGCCGCGGCCGCCGGACGGGCCGGGCGGCGCAGCGATCGGTTTGCAACCACGAACGGTTCGGCGTAGGCTATGGAGTCGTCACGGGGTGAGGCTGGCCGCGGCGCCGGACCCCGGGCGGAGGGCGGGCGGATGGAACTGCGGGCGAGGGGCGGGAGCGGGCCGGGCGCGGAGAGTTGGCCGGAGGCGGGCGAGCCGGGGGGCGAGCGCCGGCGGCGCGTGCTGCGCAGCCTGAAGGAGCTCCGCCGCCTGGCCGTCCTCTCCCAGGGCGCCGAGGCGCACCGCTGGCTCGAGCTGGAGCTGACCATGGGCCAGCTGAAGGGGCTCTTCGCCCTCGCCCAGGGCGGCCCCATGCCGGTGGGCCGCCTGGCCGAGAGGCTGGGGGTGAGCGAGCCCACCACCAGCGCGCTGGTCGACCGCCTGGCCCGCCTCGGCCTGGTCCGGCGCGAGGAGGATCCCCGCGACCGGCGCCGGACGC
>JAIMAT010000104.1 GCA_023511835.1 Bacillota bacterium
CAACCCCCAGGCCATGGAGGTGATGGCGCGCCGCTTCGCCGGGGTCGAGGGGATCGAGTGGATCGGCTGGGAGCCGGGGCGGCCGGGGGGCGCGCCGAGGGAGGGCGCGCCGGAGGACCCGGGGCGCGACGCGGGCGGAGGAGATCGGCGCGACGGGGCGTAGCCAAGGAGCAATGCCCGCAGAGTGGGGGGATCGCGCGGAATGGCCTCATGGCGCCAGTATCTCGAAGAGAACCGGTCGCGGAACCTGGAGGACTTCCTCGAGCTCCTGAGGATCCCCAGCATCTCGGCGCTGCCCGAGCACGCCCAAGACGTGCGCCGCGCCGCCGAGTGGAGCGCCCGCCGGCTGGAGCGGGCGGGGCTGGAGAACGTCCGCATCCTGGAGACGGGCGGCCACCCGGTGGTCTACGCCGACTGGCTCCACGCCCCGGGGAAGCCCACCGTCCTCCTCTACGGCCACTTCGACGTGCAGCCCGTCGACCCGGTGGAGCGCTGGACGAGCCCGCCCTTCGAGCCCGCCGTCCGCGACGGGCGCGTCTACGCCCGCGGCGCCTCGGACAACAAGGGCAACTTCGTCCAGGCCATCTTCGCCGTCGAGGCCTGGCTCCGCGCCGAGGGCCGCCTGCCGCTCAACGTCAAGTTCCTCCTCGAGGGCCAGGAGGAGATCGGTAGCCCGCAGCTGCCCGCCTTCGTCGCCCAGCACACGGAGCTCCTGGCCTCGGACCTGGCCGTCAGCACCGACGGCGCCAACTGGACGGAGGAGCTGCCCTCCGTCTCGGTGGGCTCGCGCGGCCTCTGCGCCCTGCAGATCGATGTGAAGGGCGCGGCCAGCGACCTCCACTCCGGCATCTACGGGGGCACCGTCCAGAACCCCATCCACGCGCTGGTGGCGCTCCTGGCCACGATGCGCGCGCCCGACGGGAGGATCCTGGTGGAGGGCTTCTACGATGCCGTCCGCCCCCTGAGCGAGCAAGAGCGGGCCATGTTCGCCCGCATCCCCCACGACGACCAGGCCTACGCGCGCCAGCTCGGCCTGCCCGCCACCTTCGGCGAGCCCGGCTACGGCACGCTGGAGCGCGCCTGGGTGCGGCCGACGCTGGAGGTGAACGGCGTCTGGGGCGGCTTCCAGGGTGAGGGGACGAAGACCGTCATCCCCAACGAGGCGCACGCCAAGATCTCCTGCCGGCTGGTGCCGGACCAGGATCCCGACGCGATCCTCGCCCTCCTGCGGCGGCACGTGGAGCGCCACGCCCCTCCCGGCGTGGAGGTGCGCGTGCAGGAGTTCCCCGGCAAGGCGCGGCCCTACGTGGTGCCCTCCGAGCTGCCCGCGCTCCGCCTGGCCCGCGAGGTGCTGGCGGAGGTCTACGGGCGCGAGCCGGTGCTGGTGCGGACCGGAGGCACCGTGCCCGTCCTCGACCTCTTCCGCACCCACCTGGGCGTGGAGACGGTGACGGTCGCCTTCGGCGTGGACGACGAGCACTTCCACGCCCCCGACGAGTTCTACCGCCTGGCCAACTTCGACCGCGGCCGGGTGGGCTACGGGCGGCTCTTGGAGCGGCTCGGCGAGGCTTCCTGGAAGGGCGGCGCCTGAGGCCGGGGGAGCGCGCGGGACGGCCGGGGGGCCCACCCCTCCGGCCGCCCGGGCGCCGGCCCGGCGGGGGCGAGCCCGGCGCCGCAAGGCAGGCCGGACGTCAGGGCAGGCGGGCCTCCCCCACCGGGCCGCCGGCGGCCTCCCCCTGGGCGACCACGGGCTCGCCCGCCTCCGCCGCGGCCAGGCCCGCCCCCTCGGCGTGGAGATAGGGGTCGAGCGCGTCGCGCAGCCCGTCGCCCACCAGGTTGAAGGCGAGCACCGCCAGGAAGATGACCAGCCCCGGGAACGTGGTGACGTAGGGCGCGCTGAAGATGTAGTTCCTTCCTTCGCCCAGCATCGTCCCCCACTCGGCCGCCGGCGGCTGCACCCCCAGCCCCAGGAAGCCCAGCCCGGCGGCGTTGAGGATGGCCAGCCCCACGCTGAGCGTCGCCTGGACGATGACCGGCGCCAGCACGTTGGGCAGCACGTGGCGCGCCAGGATGCGCGCGCTGGAGGCGCCCAGCGCCCGGGCCGCCTCGACGTAGAGCTGCTCGCGCACCGAGAGGACGGCGCTGCGCGTGACGCGGATGAAGAGCGGCACGGTGCTGATCCCCACGGCCACGATCACGTTCTGCACGCCCACGCCCAGCACGGCCACCAGGCCCAGCGCCAGGAGGATGCTGGGGAAGGAGAGGAGGACGTCGGTCAGCCGCTGGATGACCAGGTCGATCCAGCCGCCCCAGTAGCCGGAGAGGAGCGCCAGCGGCACGCCCGCCACCAGCCCGATGGCCACCGAGAGCAGGCCGATCAGCAGCGAGAGCCGCCCGCCCATGGCCAGCCGCGTGGCGATGTCGCGCCCCAGGTAGTCGGTGCCCAGCGGATGGGCGGCGCCGGGTCGGACGAAGGCGTGCGCCAGATCCTGGGAGTAGGGGTCGTAGGGCGAGAGGAGCGGGCCCAGGAGCGCCGCCAGCAGCAGCACGGCCAGGATGCCCAGTCCCACCAGCGCCTGTCGGTTCTGCCGGAAACGCCTCACCCAGCTCACGGGACGGATCCTCCAGGCCTCACGAGTAGCGGATGCGCGGGTCGACCGCCGTGTAGAGCAGGTCGACCAGCAGGTTGATGAGCACGACCAGGGTGGCGTAGACGAGGATGATGCCCTGGATCATGGGGTAGTCACGGGCGAAGATGGAGTTGACCAGCAGCTGCCCCATGCCCGGCCAGCCGAAGACCGTCTCGGTCAGCACGGCGCCGCCCAGCAGGTTGCCGAACTGGAGCGCGATCACCGTCAGGATGGGCAGGAAGGCGTTGCGCAGCGCGTGGACGAAGATGACGCGCCCCCTCCCCACCCCCTTGGCGGTGGCGGTGCGCACGTAGTCCTGGCGGAGCGTCTCCAGCATGGCCGCCCGCGTCATGCGCGCCACCAGCGCCACGGAGAAGAGCGCCAGTGTCAGCGCCGGCAGCACGATGGCCCCCGGCCGGTCGGCGCCGGCCGCCGGCAGCCAGTGCAGGTCGACGGCGAAGAGGATGATCAGGAGCAGCCCCAGCCAGTAGACCGGCATGGAGATGCCCGCCAGCGCCCCCACCGAGACCAGGAAGTCCAGCCAGCTGGTCCGCCGCACCGCCGCCGCCACGCCCATCAGGATGCCGCTCACCGAGCCGACCAGCGTGGCTGCCACCGCCAGCTCCAGCGTGTAGGGCAACCGGGCGAGGATCTCGGCCAGCACCGGCTGCGAGGTGCGCGCCGAGACGCCCAGGTTGCCCTGCAGCAGCTGGAGGAGGAAGGTGGCGAACTGCGTCGCCAGCGGCTGGTCCAGCCCCAGCTGGTGGCGGATCTGCGCCACCTGCTGGTCGGTGGCCAGGAGGCCGGCGATGACCCGCGCCGGGTCGCCGGGCAAGAGCCGGACGAGCAGGAAGACGGCGACGGCCACCCCGAGGAGAGTGACCACCGAGGTGGCCAGCCGTCTCGCCACGTAGACTGCGGTTCCGCTCAACGCCGCCCCCGGCGCCTCACTGGGCCGGCCGCGCGTTCAGGATGTCGAACATCTCGTTGGGCAGGTAGGACACCCCCGTGATCTTGGCCGAGTAGACGATGGGGAAGCGTTGCGTCCAGAGGAAGATCCAGGGCGCATCGCTCCAGATCTGCTTCGACGCCTCGCAGTAGAGCTGCTGGCGCTGCGCCGGATCCACCGTCTGCCCCGCCTGGGCGACCAGCTGCTCCACCTTGGGGTTCGTGTAGAAGGAGCTGGCCAGCCCGGCCGGCGGCCAGTCGGCCTTGAGGAACTGGACCATCTGCTGCTCGGCGTCCATGTAGCCCGGCGCCCAGCCCAGCATGTGGAGCTGGGTGGTGTTCTCGTTGAGCGGCTTGGTCATGGTGGCCACGTAGGTCGGCCAGTCCATGGTCTGGACGCTCGTCTGCACGCCCACCTTGGCCAGGTCGCCGGCGATGGCCTGCGCCGCCTGGAAGTCCTGCACGTAGCGGCCGGTGGGGGCGATGAAGCGGAGCGTCAGCGAAGGCTCGCCCGCCTCCTGCAGGAGCTGCTTCGCCTTGGCCGGGTCGTACGGATAGGCGCCGATGGAGCAGTAGCCGAAGAGGCTCTTGGCCATGGGCGCGTCCATGGGGTCGGCGGCGCCGAAGAGGACGTTCTGAATGATGGCCTGCTTGTCGACCGCGTAGTTGAGCGCCTGGCGGACGCGCGGATCCTTCAGCTTGGGATCCTGGGTGTTGATGGCGATGAAGATGGTCCGGTCGCTGGGTGCCAAGAGCACCTTGACCGCCGGGTTCTGCTGCAGCGCCTTCAGGTCGGAGGCCGGCGGCAGGATGATCACGTCCGCCTGGCCGGCCAGCAGCATGCTCTCCCGCGTGGCCGCCTCGGGCACCACCTTGAAGACGACGCTGCCGTAGTACGGCTTCTGGCCCCAGTAGCCGTCGAAGCGGGCGAGGGTGATGTGGTCGTTCTTCACCCACTCCTTGAAGGCGTAGGGCCCGGTGCCCACCGGATGCTGGTAGTTCTCGTAGGTGTTGCCGTACTTGTCGATGGAGGCCGGCGAGATGATGGCCGCCGCCGTCTCGGTCAGGGCGCTCACCAGCGCCGGCGCCGGGTGCTTCAGGTGGAGGACGACCGTCTGGGGGTCCTTGGCCTCCACCGACTGGATGGCGGTGAAGGGGCCGCGGAGCGGGACCTTCACCTTGGGGTCGAGCATCCGGTCGAGGCTGAACTTGACCGCCTGCGCGTCGAAGGGCGTGCCGTCCTGGAAGCGGACGCCGGTGCGCAGGTGGAAGGTGACCGTCAGCCCGTCGGGCGAGGGCTCCCAGCTGGTGGCCAGGAGGGGCTGGGTCTTGCCGTCCTTGTCCAGCGCCACCAGCGGCTGGGTGACGTAGTCGAGGATGTTCTGGATGGTGGTGGTGGTCTGGCCGGCCGGGTCCAGCGTGTCGGCGTCGATGCCGATGGCGACGGTCAGCGTCTGGCTCTGCGACGTCTGACCCGCCTGGCCGCCGCCCTGCCCGCCCTGGCCCTGGCCGGAGGTGTTGGCGCTGCCACCGCCGCCTCCGCAGGCGCTCAGCGTCATGGCGAAGAGGAGGCCCAGCGCCAGCAGGGTGCCCTTCCTCCTCCGGCCTGCAGGGATGCCTCTCAGGTCGGTCCGCACCGCGTCTCCACTCCTTGTCGAACGTCGTCCGGGGCCCAGCGACGAGTTTTGGACGTGATTCGCGCCGGGAGGGGGATCTCCTCCACTTCCCCGGTCGCCGCCAGGAGTTGCCGGTACGGTTTTCGGAGGACAGGGACGGGGGACGTGGGGCGATGGAGCAATCCCTGGGACGGCGGGCCGTCAGCAGACCAGTCGCCGCAGGTCGCGGACCGCGAGCGGAAGGCCAAGGGTGCTGAAACGCCGGCTGGTGAGGCGGCCGGATCGCACCGGGCCGAGACGTACGAGAGGACCTGGTCTTGCTTGGTGTGAATCTATTGCAAAAGGCGAGCCTCCAGACGAGCCTGCTGCACCGGAGTCAGCGCGGCCACAAAGACCGAATATTGCAATGGATCCCCGAAGTCCCGCATGATCTTATGGACTGTCTGTAGTCGCCTCTCATCAGCTACGCCGTAGGCAACGAGGTAGAGCTCCCGCCGGCTGTTGGTACGGACCTTGACGTGAGCGCTCGCACGCTCGCGTTGCGCTCCCTTTGGGGTAGATCGATGATGTCCTGAGGCTGCTGTAAAAGCGGGAAGGCCCGGGCTACGATGGTTTGCAGCAGGCAAAACCCATCGAG
>JAIMAT010000105.1 GCA_023511835.1 Bacillota bacterium
GGCGGCGCGGTCCAGCGCGTCGGAGAGGCGGAGCGGGGCCAGCCCGTCCAGGGCGCGGTAGGCGTTGACCCGGGCAAGAGCCAGGCGGGCGGCCGCGGGCGGGGCGGGGGCGGCCGGAGCCGCCGCGCCGGCGCGGCCGCCGGAGCCGGTCCAGGGCGCCAGCAGCAGGGCGGGAATCAGGAGGGCGGCCGCCAGAAGGCGGGCCCGCGAGCGGGGCCGGGCGGGAGGGTGGCGGCGAGGCGGCAGGATGCGGGCGGACGGGCGGCGGATCAACGACAAGCGGACTCACTCCCCGTCGTCATAGCCTTCGGAGCGGCACCCGTCCTTCCTGCCCGGGCGGCCCGCCTTCCCGCCCGCCGCGCGCGGGGGCACCCCCGGGGCCGGACGGCCGCCAGGGGAAGCGCGACGGGCGCCGTATCCGGGTGCAGGGGGGAGACGGGCTGAGGCCGGGCTGGGACGAGTACTTCCTGAGGCTGGCGGAGCTGGTGGCGGAGCGGGCCACCTGCCCGCGGCAGCACGTGGGCGCCGTGCTGGTGCGGGAGCGGCGGATCCTGGCCACCGGCTACAACGGGGCGCCGCGCGGCCTGCCCCACTGCACCGAGGTGGGCTGCTCGCTCTACGGGGAGCACTGCACGCGCGCCGTCCACGCCGAGCTGAACGCCCTCCTCCAGTGCGCGCGCTTCGGCGTGGCGGCCGAGGGGGCGACGCTCTACTGCACGCACACGCCCTGCCTGGAGTGCGCCAAGGCGCTGGTCAACGCCGGGGTGCACGAGGTGGTCTACCGCCATCCCTACGCCGACGACCGCGCCAACGTGGAGGCGCTGCTGCGCGAGGCGGGCCTGGTGCTGCGCCGGGGGCCGGAGGGCGACGGGGCCGGCGCGGCGCGCGGGACGGGCGCCTCCGGAGAGGGCGGCGCGCGGGCGGAGTAGGAGGCGACGAGGATGGAAGCGATCTGGACGACCATGGCGGCCTTCCGCGAGGCCGTCCGCGAGACGGACCTGGCCATCCTGCCGGTGGGCTCGCTGGAGGCGCACGGCGAGCACCTGCCGCTGGGCTCCGACATCCTGGCGCCGGTCCGCCTGGCGGAGCGGGTGGCCGAGCTGCTGGAGGACCGGGTGATCGTCTACCCGCCCGTCCCCTACGGGCACTCGTGGGAGCTGGCGGTCTACCCGGGTACCGTCAACGTGCCCGACGACATCTTCCGCGCCTACGTGGCCGCCGTGGGCATCTCCATCGCCGAGAGCGGCGTCCGCCGCCTGGCCATCTTCAACGGCCACGGCGGCAACGTGGGCGCGCTGCGCGGGGCGGCCGAGGCCATCGCCGAACACGGCGCCGAGGTGGCCGTCTGGTCGTGGTGGCTCGACTTCGCCCCGGAGATCCGCGCCATCTGCCAGGGGCAGGGGCACGCCGGCGAGGACGAGACCTCGGTCCTGCTGGCCATCGACGAGCGGCGCGTCGACATGAGCCGCGCCCACGTCCACTGGCCGGAGGAGCCGTTGGGCGTCCGCCTCTACCGCGCCGGCGGCGCGCTGGAGACCTACCGCTGGGCCCAGTCGGGCGACGCCACCCTGGCCACGCGCGAGAAGGGCGAGCGCATCCTGGCGGTGGTGGCCGAGCGACTGGCCGAGGCGCTCCGCCGCTGGCGGGCGCAGGCGCGATGAGCGGCGGCGAGGCACGCGCCCGGCTGCCGGAGGTGGCGCTGGTGACGCGCGACCGGCGGCTCGCCGAGCGCTACCCGGGGGCCTTCCTGGAGGTGAAGGACGTCAGCGGGCTGGAGCAGCCGCCGCTGGCCGGGGCGCACGCCATGATCTCCTGCTTCGGCGACAACCGCCTGGCGGCCGAGCACCCCGACTGGGTGCAAGTGGACGAGCGCGGGCTCCGCGCCACCCGCGAGGCCAGCTTCTTCGACTGGGACAGCCTCTGCCCCTCGCGCCCCGAGGTGCAGGAGCGGCTCCTGGACCGCTTCGAGGAAGTGGCGCGCTCCGGCGTCCCCGGCCTGCGCCTGGACGACGTGGACTACGCGCGCGAGGGCTTCTGCCGCTGCGAGCACTGCCGGGCCGAGTACGAACGGGCGCGCGGCGAGCGGCCAGGGCTCCAGTGGCTGGAGTGGCGGGCGGGGGTGCTGACCGGCTTCACGCGCAGGGCGGTGGAGCGCATCGAGCGGGCCAGCCCCGGGCCGCGCCCGCTCCTCACCTTCACCCTCTACCCGGACCCGCTGCCGGCGCACCAGTTCGAGCGCTTCGGCGTCGACCTGGCGGCGGTGGCACCGCTGGTGGACGCCTTCGTGGTGCCGCTCTACGACCTGGCCTACACGACCACCTACTGGCTGGAGACGATCGCCTGGGACTTCCTGGAGGCGGTGGAGGCGCCGCTCCTCATCGAGCTCTACGCCCTCCACGTGGAGGAGAAGCGGCTGGCGCACGCCGTCGAGGTGGCCGCCCGCTACGCCGACGGCCTGCTCTTCGCCTACGAGTACAAGCCGGAGCGCATCGAGCGCGAACTGGAGCTGGGGCGGGAGGCGCTGGCCCGCGGCCGGCGCGAGCGCCCCCGGCGCCGCGGTCGCTAGCGCCGCGGCGCGCCACCGGCCCCGGCGGCGGCTCCGGACGGCTTCAGGCGGAGGGCCGGCCCGTCCCGCCGCCGGTCTCCCCGTCGCGACCCGCGGAGCCGCCGGCGGCCTCCGCGGCCGGGGCCGGCGCCGCCGGCCGGGCCGGCTGCGCCGGCTGGGCGGGCGCCTCCACCGCCTGGCTGATCTCCTGGCTCAGTCCCTGGGTGGCGTTGCGGAACTCGCGCAGGCCGCGGCCCACGGCCCGGCCGAGCTCGGGCAGGCGCGAGGGCCCGAAGACGACCAGCGCGATAACCAGGATGATGAGGATCTCCATCGGCCCGATGCGGCCCATGCTCCCATCCTTCCCCGTGCCGCCGGCGCCGCGGCTGCCGCCGCGGCGGTTCCGGAACGGCGCTTCACCTGATTATCGACCGCCCCCCGGGGGGCCGGCAATCGCCCGGGCGGTCCATGCGCCGCGAAGGGCAATCCCTTTCCCGCCCGGCAGGCGATTGCCACTTTGCGCCAGTTGGCCGCCTGCTCTAAGCTCTCGGATAGAGAGGCGAGAAAGGCCTGCGCCGGGGAGAGAAGGGCGCTGCCGTCCGGCGCGTTCCCGGGGCGGCATGGGGGCGAGAGGCGTGAAGGCGACGGGCATCGTGCGCAAGATCGACGAGCTGGGGCGCATCGTGCTGCCGATCGAGCTCCGGCGGACGCTGGACATCCAGCTGCACGACCCGCTGGAGATCTTCCTGCGGGACGACGCCATCGTGCTCCGCAAGTACCAGGTCTCCTGCGTCTTCTGCGGGTCGCACGAGAACCTGACCACCTTCCGCAAGAAGACCGTCTGCGAGAGCTGCCTGAAGGAGCTGGCCGCGCTGGAGAGCGAGCGGGTCGGTGCCTGAGGGGGAGGGGCGGAGGGGCCTGCGGCTGGTCGTCTTCGACTTTGACGACACCCTCGCTCTGACCGCCATCGACTTCCCGGGCGTCAAGCGGCGGGCCGCCGGGCGCCTGGCGGCCGAGGGACTCTGGACGGGCACCGCCGAGGAGGCGGTGGCCACGCCGCTTCCTTTTCTCCTCGCCCGCGCGGAGGGGAGGCCGGAGCTGGCGGCCGAGCTCCAGGCCATGGTGGAGGAGGCCGAGGCGGCGGGCCTGCGCCGCCTGCGCTGGAGGCCCGGGCTGGAGGCGGCGCTGGAGGCGCTGCGCCGGGGGGGCCTGCGCCTGGCCGTCCTGACCAACAACGCCGGCGGTCCCGTCCGCCGCGCCCTGCGCGAGGCGGGGCTGGAGCGCCACTTCGACGCCGTGGCCGGCCGCGACGACGTGCCGGCCATGAAGCCGCGCCCGGAGGGGCTCCTCGCCCTCCTGGGGCGGCTCGGGGTGGAGCCGGCGGAGGCGCTCTTCGTGGGCGACTCGGAGATCGACCGGCAGGCGGCCCGGGCGGCCGGCTGCGCCTTCGTGCGCGTTCGGCCGGCCAGCGGCCGCGGGGGGCCGGGGGTGCCGGACGGGGCGGCGCCCGAGGGGCTGGACCGGCTGGAGGAGCTGGTGGCCATGCTGGAACCGGCGGACGGAGGGGACCGGCGGGGGGAGCGCGCCGCCTCGCCGCGCATCGCCTACCAGGGCGAGCCGGGCGCCAACAGCGAGGCGGCGGCGCTGGCCTGGCGGAGCGGGGCGCGGACGGAGGGGCTGCCGGCCGTGCGCGACGTCTTCGCCGCCGTCGCCGCGGGCGAGGCGGAGTACGGGCTGGTGCCGGTGGAGAACGCCTACGCGGGCACCGTGGGCGAGACGCTGGACGGCTTCCTGGAGTTCGAGCAAGTGGCCGTCGTCGGCGAGGTCTACCAGCCCATCCACCACCATCTGATGGCGCTTCCGGGCGTCCGCCTGGAGGCGGTCCGGCGCGTGGTCAGCCACCCCCAGGCGCTGGCGCAGTGCGCGGAGAGCCTTCGCCGTCGGGGCTGGGAGCCGGTGGCGGCGCGCGACACCGCCGGGGCGGCGCGCGAGCTGCGGGCGCGGGCCGACCGGGCGGGCGCCGGGGGCGGCGCGCCCCCGGGCGAGCTGGCGGAGACGGCCGTCCTGGCCTCGCGCCGGGCGGCCGCCCTCTACCGGCTGGAGATCCTGCTGGAGAACGTCGAGGACCGGCCGGACAACGCCACCCGCTTCTGGGTGATCGCGCCGGCTGCCGGCTCGCCCTCCGGCCGGGGCGCGGCCGGGGAGGCGGCGGGCTCGCCCGGTGCGGGCGCGCGCTGGAAGACGACGCTGGTGATGGCCACCGAGCACGCGCCGGGCGCGCTCTGGCGCGCGCTGGGCGCCTTCGCGCGGCGCGAGGTCAACCTCTCCAAGCTGGAGTCGCGGCCCAACCGGCGCCGCCCCTGGGAGGCGCTCTTCTTCGTCGACGCCGACGGCCACGCGCAGGAGCCGCCGCTGGCCGGCGCGCTGGAGGAGCTGGCGGGCCTGGTCGCCTGGTACCGGCTGCTGGGCACCTACCCCGCCGAGGAGCCGCCGGGGCCGGTGGCGCTCCCCTGAGGGGAGCGCCACCGGGCGGCCGCGGCCGTGCGGCGCGGACGGCCTAGGTCAGGTCCTCCACGACCCGCACGCCGTTCATGGCCATGTGGTAGAGAAAGAGCTTGTGGAAGAGGTCGCCCGGGTGGCCGGGCGCGTCGTAGGTGTCCACCAGCCGCGCGGGCA
Organism: Bacillota bacterium; assembly: GCA_023511835.1. NCBI lineage: Bacteria > Bacillati > Bacillota > Bacillota bacterium. The sequence continues at coordinate 5,222 of JAIMAT010000105.1, forward strand.
CCAGCACCTCGTACTCCAGCTGGTGCTGGTCGCGGTAGAGCTTGATGGGCATGGCCGTGTGGTAGACGCAGAGGTCGGTGCAGTCGCCCACCACCACGAAGCGGCGGAAGCGGCGCGCGGCGGCCGGGAACCAGTCGCCCGCCCAGACCGAGCTGAGGCAGTTCTTGGCCACCTGCTCGTACTCCGCGGCGAAAGGAAGCCCCGCCAGCTCCGGCACCAGCTCCGTCTCCCGGCTGCCGCGGACGCAGTGCGCGGGATAGGCGGCGAACTCGCGCGCCTCGGGATCGTGCTGGTCGCAGAACTGGTAGAGGGCGCGGACGCCGGCGGCGTGGGCGCGCTCCAGCAGGCGGGCGATGGGCCCAGAGAGCGCCCCCACGCGCGGCGAGGCCAGCGGCCCCTCGCTGGCGAAGCCGCGGATCATGTCCACCACGAGGATGGCGACGCCCCCGGGGCCGCCC
>JAIMAT010000106.1 GCA_023511835.1 Bacillota bacterium
AGAACGAGGGTGAAAACCCGAGCTCCGATGCGTCCCGGGCAGCCTGAACGCTTTTACAGCGTCAGAGGGACATCATCACCTTTCGGCCGAGGAGAACCTCCGCTTTTTCGGTCGCCTGAAGGGTCTGGGCGGAGCGGAGCTGGCCCGGCGGAGCCGGGAGCTGCTGGAGCTGGTCGGGCTTCTGGACCACGCCCGTCAGCGCGTCTCGCGTTTCTCCGGCGGGATGAAGCGGCGCCTGAACATGGCGGTGGGCCTGATCGGCGAGCCCAAGCTGCTTCTCCTGGACGAGCCGACCGTGGGCGTGGATCCTCAGTCGCGGCGGCACATCTTGGACTTGGTCGCGGAGCTGGCCCGGCGGGGTACCGCCGTCCTCTTCACGAGCCACTACATGGAGGAGGTCGAGTACCTCTGCCGCCGGATCGCCATCATGGACCACGGCCGCATCATCGCCCAGGGGCCGCTGGAGCAGGTGCGCGCCCTGGCGGGGGAGGCACCGGTGATCCGCGTACGGCTGGAAGCGGCGCTCCCCGAGGCGACGGCGGCCCAGCTACGGTCGCGGTTCGACGGACAGCTGAGCCTTGACGAACGGGAGCTCCGCATCCTCCTCACGCACGGCAGCGCGCGCGTCGGCGAGACCATCAGCTGGCTGGAGGAACTGGGCTTGCCCATGGAGGGGCTGCGGCTGGAGCCGCCGGACCTGGAGACGGTTTTCCTGGCGCTGACGGGCCGCGAGCTGCGCGACGGGGGCGGCGAGCCGTGAGGCGGTTCGTTCGCTGGCTCTGGACCGCCTGGTTGCCGCTCCGTGTGATGGCCGTCGATCCTACGGCCCTGCTCCTTCTCGTCCTCGCTCCCCTGACCCTGGTGGCGGTGCTCGGGCTCAGCCTCGGCCCCCTCTTCAGTGGGAAGACCACCCCGCCCGTCCCCGAGCGCGTCGTGCTGCTGGTCCCGGCCGGGGAAAGCCGTGTGGCTCAAACCTTCCAGCGGGCGCTGGAACAGGCCGGCAGCGCCCTCCCGCGCGTCGAGAGGCGGCAAGTCGGGGCGGCGGCCCGAGATCAAGCCGTCGACGAGCTCCGCCGCGGCCTCGTGGACGCGGTGGTGGAGTTGCCGCCCACAGGCTCGGGGAAGCCGATCGACGTCCTGGCCGATCCCACGCGGGTGGGCACCCAGGTCGTGCAGGGCGTGATCCGCGAGGCCGCCCGGGCGGTAGCCGCCGCCGCAGGGGGCCCCGGGGCGATGGTTTCGCCGGCGACGGCTTCGACGCCAGGCGCGGAAGCGCAGAGCTCCGGGCAGGCGGCGGAGGAGGGCCGGATCCCGACGCTGCCCGCCCTCGACTACTACGCCATCGGCATGGGCGTCTTCTTCCTCCTCTTCGCCGCCAACTCCGCCGCCTCCGAGTGGCTCACGGAGCGGAAGAAGGGCATTTACGCCCGCATCCGGAGCGCGGGCGTCGGGCGGAGCTCCTACTTCCTGGCGCGGTTCGCGGGGGCGGTGCTGGTGGGCTTCGTCTTCCTGGTCGTCCAGGCCGCCGGCACGCGCCTCCTCTTCGGCGTCCACTGGGGCGATCCGCTGGCCTGGGCGGCGCTGAGCGTGGCGGGGGCGGCCATGGCGGCCGGGCTGGCCACGTTGATCATGGCTCTGTCGCGTGACGCGGCGTCCATGGGTCAGGTGGGGTCGGCGCTCTTCAACGTGATCAGCTTCCTTGGGGGATCGATGATGCCGGCCTACGTCTTTCCCGCCTGGCTCGATCGCATCTCGCGATGGCTCCCCACCCGCTGGCTCCTGGACGCCTACGGCCGACTGCACGGGGGCGCGGGCATCGGGGCGGTCTGGCCGGAGGCGGGCTGGCTTCTCACAGCCGCTCTCGGCCTTCTGGCGGTGGCGGTCTTGGTCGACCGGGCGTCCGCCCGCCGTGCGGGGGAGGTGTGAGTCATGAACTCGTGGAGCGAACGCTCTCCATCCCCAGGCGCCTGGACGAGCGTCCTGGCCATCGCCGGGCGGCAGACGCGCCAAAACTTCCGGCACGTCCAGACGGCGATCTTCATGTTCGTCCTGCCCGTGGCCTTCGGGCTCCTCTTCGGGCGGCTCCTGCACGTCGCCGTCGCCTCGCCCCCGGATCGCTGGGTGCGAGTGGTGATGCCGGGCGTCTCCGCCGACATGGAAGGGGTCGCGCGCTTCCTCTTTTACTTCGGTTTCCTGGCCATGTTCGTCCTGACCACGGCGCTGATGAACGGGGCAGGGATCCTGGAGGAACGGGAGAACCGGACGCTGGCGCGGCTCCTGGTCCAGGGCGTGCCCTACGGGCAGGTGATCGCGGGCCATGCCCTGGGCGCGGCGCTGACGTCGGCCATCCAGACGGTCGTCCTCCTCGCGATCGCCTACCCCATGGGCGGCTGGCCGCGCTCCTCGGTGCCGGCCACCGTGGCGGTCGCCCTGGCCCTGGCGCTGGCCGCGGCAGGTTCGGCCGTGGGTGCCGCCGGCGTGGCCGGGGCGGGCCCGCGCCTGCGGGCGGCGGGCGGCGTGGTCGGCGCGCTCCTGGCCATGCTGGGCGGGGCCTGGTGGCCGCTGGAGGTGGAGCCGACCACCATGCAGAAGCTGGGCCGTCTCTCCCCGGTCTTCTGGGCCATGGACGGGGTTCATCGAGCGGTCGCCTTGGGAGCAGGCGTCGCCGACCTCATCATGCCGATCCTGGCACTACTCCTCTTCGCCGCCCTGGGTGGCATGGTGGGGGTGTGGGGGATGCGGCGCTGGTACGCCTAGACATCCCAGGAAGGAGGACTTCCCGGTGGATCCCTGGCGCGGAGAAGGCGACCGCGACAGGTGGCGGAGCACCTTCGCCCTGCTGCGGCTCCTCCTGCTGGGCGGCGCCGCCGCCGGCTGGCTCCTGGCGGCAGCCGGACCGCTCGCTCGCGCCGCCGCCCGCGCCGAGCCCGCTCTTGCGTGGGCGGCGACGCTTCTGGTGGCCGGCCTCCTGCTCGAACTGCCCTTCGAGGCGCGGCTCCTCACCTGGCTCCGCCTGCTCTTAGCCCTGACGCTGGTGTGGCTCTTGCCACTCCCCGAGACGGCTGCATGGCCTCTGGCCGCGGCCTTGCTCCACCCGCGGCCGGGGCGAAGCGAGCTGCCCCCCGATCTCCTGCCCGACGCGGGCGCGCTGGCGGCGGGAAGCCTCCTCCTGGCGTTGCGCGGGGTCTCCCCGCCGCTCCTCTTCGCCTCGGTCCTGCTCGGTCTGCTGGCGCTGGTGACGCGTCTCCTCCACGCCGCCCTTTTGAGGGAGCGGGAGGAGGGACGCCGGCAGCGGGGCGAGCTGGAGGAGGCGCAGGTGCGTCTCGCCCGCTACGTTGCGGAGGTGGAGGAAGCCGCGGCGGCGCGGGAGCGGGCGCAGGTGGTGGGGCAGATCCACGACGCGCTGGGACACAGTCTGACTGCGGCAGTCCTCCAGGTTGAGCTCGCGCGCCGGCTGCTCGCCTCGCGCCCCGAGGAGGCGGCCGGCCGCCTCGAGAAGCTGGAGGGCGAGCTGCGCGCCGCGCTCCAGCAGGTGCGCCAGGCGCTCCACGGACTGGGTCCGGTGGAGCTGGGGCAGCGGCCGCTTCCTGAGGCGCTGGTGGCGCTTGCTGACGACTTCGCGCGCAGTACGGGTACGGAGGTGGAGCTTCGCTTCGCTCCCGATCGCACCGCCGTTGCGGCCCTCCCGCCGACTGCCGCTGCCACCCTCTTCGCCACGGTGCGCGAGGGGCTGACCAACGCGGTCCGCCACGGGAAGGCGCGCCGTGTCCAGGTCCGGCTGAGCGCGGAGGACGGGCGGCTCCACCTGCGGATGGAGGACGACGGGGTGGGCACGGAGAGCATCCTGCCGGGGATCGGCCTGCGCACCATGACCCAGAGGGTCCAGGAGGCGGGCGGCTCCCTCCGCTTCTGGAGCCGGCCCGGGCAGGGCTTCCGCATCGAGGTCGGCCTGCGGGCGAGAGACCCGATGAGATGATCCGTCTGCTGCTGGCGGAGGACCAGGCGCTGGTGCGGGAGGGCCTGGTGGCGCTCCTCTCCCTGGAGCCAGACTTCCAGGTGGTGGCGGCCGTCGGCGACGGGGCGCAGGCGGTGGAGCAGGTCCGGCGCCACGGCTGCCAAGAGCTGGACGCGGCCGTCCTCGACGTGCGCATGCCGGTGCTGGACGGAGTCAGCGCCGTGCGCGAGATCAAGCGGCTCTGCCCCAAGCTGCCGGTGATGATGCTGACGACCTACGACGACGACCGCTACGTGCAGGAGAGCCTGGAAGCGGGCGCCGCCGCCTACTTGCTGAAGGATATCCCGGCGGAGCAGCTGGCCAGCGCCATCCGGCTGGTGGCGGCCGGCGGCAGCCTGATCCCGGCGGCGTTGGCGCGGCACTGGCTGGCGCCTGACCGGTCGGAACCGCTGACGCCCCGGCAGGCGGAGGTGCTCCGACTGGTCGGGCAAGGTCTGAGCAACGCGGAGATCGCGGCGCGGCTCTTTCTCAGCGAGGGCACCGTGAAGAATTACGTCAGCGAGATCTACGCACGCCTCGGCGTGCGCAACCGGGTGGAGGTGGCGCTGCTGGGGCGCCGGCTGGCGGCGGGCGAGTACCGTGCGGCGGGGGAGGACCGACCCGGGGAGGGCGACGGGAAGACGCCGGCGGGCGGCTGATCCGCGTGCGCCGAGCGGTCGCCGGAGGGGAAGGGTGGACGGGGGTCCCCCGACACGGGCGGTGGTCGCCCGCCGGTGCGCGGCGGGAGGATCTCGACGGATCGCCGCCTGTGCGCGCGCTGGGGCATGACCCGGGTGAGGGCGGGCAGAGGCCCGCCCTTCTGGTTTGCCGGGGCGGACAAGGGGGTCTTCCCCAAGGGCTCAGATGGTTCCGGGACGTGGTGCGGGAGAGCGGCAACCGAAACGCTCGTGGGGAAGTACCTCGTCCCGCTGGCCGTCCTGGCTGGGAGTGGAGCGTGGTCGGCCGCGGAGGCCGTCCTCAAGCATCCAAGGAGCCTCCATGGGCTGGAGGGGCTGATGGGGCGCCGGGTGCATGTGGTGAGGCTCGTGCGCACGTGGAGCTACGCGGGTGGCGGCGACGGTGTGGAGCGGGTGGGGGAGGACGGGTTGGATGGCCGGCTCGAAGCGGTCTCACGGGATGAGGAGACGGGCACGGTGCGGCTGGAGTTCGGCTCGGAGGAGATGGACAGGACGCTTCAGCTGAAGGAAGCGGAGATCGAACGGCTCGGGGACGCGGTGACGATCTCGACCGAGGACGCGCGGGTCTGGATCGGTTCGTACCTGACCGGCCGGGCTAAGCTAGACAAACCTGCATGCTGCCTGGGTCGGCACAGCGGAACTCCGCCGAAGGGTCCGTCGCAGCATGGGAAGCCACTTTCAAGGCAGCGTCGGGCGCAACCCCGTTGAGCAACTTCCTTCTTCGTTCAGGCGGCCCCTGGTCCCCTCCCGCCGGAACGGACCCCGCCGGCGGCAAGCCCGATGATCGGCTTCGCCCGCCGGCGCCGGGACGGCCGTCACTCCTCCCGCCCCAGCCCCAGGTCCTCCTTCCACATGATGATGGCGTCCTCTTGCGTATCGGCGTAGTAGCCCTTGC
>JAIMAT010000107.1 GCA_023511835.1 Bacillota bacterium
CGAGCGGCGGGTGCTGGAGCTGCTGGGTCTGCACGAGGCGCTTCTGCCGGGGGTGGAGAGCGCGTGAGGGGAGGCTTCCTGGCGCTCCTGCTCCTCGTCGCCTGGCAGGCGGGGGTGGCGCTCTTCCGGCCACCCAGCTTCATCCTGCCGGCCCCCAGCCAGGTGGCGGCGGCCCTCTGGCAGGAGCGGGCGACGCTCCTGGCCAACGCCGGCGTGACGCTGGAGGAGATCCTGCTGGCCGTCGCCCTCTCGTCCGTCGCCGGCGTCGGCCTGGGCGTGGCCATGCGCATGAGCCCGCGCTTCGCCGGCGCCGCCTACCCCTGGCTGGTGGCCTCGCAGACGTTCCCCACCGTGGCCGTCGCCCCCGTGCTCGTCCTCTGGCTGGGCTACACGCTGGCGCCCAAGGTGCTGCTGGCCGTCCTCTGGAGCTTCTTCCCGCTGGTGGTCGGCACCTACGACGGACTGGGGCGGGTGGACGCCGACGCCGAGGAGCTCTTCGCCTCCTGGGGCGCCGGCCGCTGGCGCCGTTTCCGGGCGCTGGAGTGGCCCTCCGCCCTGCCCTCCGTCTTCTCGGGCCTGAAGCTGGCCGTCGCCTTCAGCGTCAGCGGCGCCGTGGTGGGCGAGTGGCTGGGGGCGCAGGCCGGGCTGGGCTACCTGATCCAGCGCTACTCCTCGCAGCTGCAGGCGGCGGCCGTCTTCGCCGCCGTCTTCCTGCTGGCGGCGCTGGGCATCGTCCTCTTCGCGCTCACCGGGCGGCTGGAGCGACGCGTGCTCTGGTGGCTGCGGAGCGGCGCCGAGGAGAGAGCCTACGAGACCGGGAGGGAAAAAGGATGAGAGCTTGGGCGCGAGGCCGCCGTCCGGCGGCGCTCCTGATCGGGCTGGCCCTTCTGCTCGCCGCCTGCGGGGGGAGGGGAGGAGCGGCCGGCGGGTCGCAGGCGAGCCGGGGCGGGCAGGGGCAGGCGCTGCGCACGGTGACGCTGCTCCTCGACTGGTATCCCAACGTGGATCACGCCTGGCTCTATGCGGCCATGGATCTGGGCTACTTCCGCCAGCAGGGGATCCAGGTGAAGGTGGAGGTGCCCTCGCAGACCACCGACCCGCTCAAGCTGGTGGGCTCGGGGCGCGTCGACCTGGGCATCGGCTACCCCAAGGACCTCCTCCTGGCCCGCGCCCAGGGGATCCCGGTCGTCTCGGTGGCGGCGGTGGTCCAGCACCCGCTCAACACGGTCATCGCCCTCCGCTCCAGCGGCATCCGGAGCCTCCAGGACCTGCGCGGCAAGAGCATCGGCACCGCCGGCACGCCCGGCGACGAGGCCATCCTGGAAACGCTGGCCGACCGGCTGGGCGTGCCCCGGAGCCAGATCCGCTCCGTCAACGTAGGCTTCGACCTGATCCCGGCGCTGACCACCCACCGCGTCGACGCCATCGAGGGCGGCTACACCACCGTGGAGGCGCTCCAGCTGCCGCGCCAGGGGTATCCGGTCACCGTCTTCCCCATCCGGGAGCTGGGCGTGCCCGACTACTACGAGCTGGTCCTGCTGACCAACGAGGCGAGGCTCCGGCGGGAGCGGCCGCTGCTGGAGGCCTTCTGGCGGGCGGCCCAGCAGGGGGAGGCGTGGGTGGCCGAGCATCCTCAGCAGGCCGTCGACATCCTCGCCCGGCACGCCTCCGGCCTCGACCGTGGCCTGGCGCTGGACGGGCTGAAGGTGCTGCTGCCCGAGCTGCGCGACCCCGGCCAGCCCTACGGGCGGCAGACGGAGGCCAAGTGGGCGGAGCTGGAGAAATGGATGCTCCAGCACCGGCTGCTGCCCAAGCCGGTGGACGTCTCCGCGGCCTTCGTGGATATCGCGGGCGAGGTGGCGCAGAAGAGCCGATGAACCGGGAGAGGCCGGGGCAACGGCGGGCGCAGCGCCGCGGCGGCCGGAAGGAGAGGGCGCAGCGGCAGGCGGGGCTGCGCCGCCTCCTCCTGGCGGCGTTGCTGGCCGTGGTGGTGCTCGGCCTGATCGCCTACTACGCGCTCCCCTTCCTGTGAAGGAGCTCCCGGCCACCGGGCGGGCGCCTGCCGCGGCCGCGGAAACTCCGGGGGGTATCTACCTGGTCTTAGGACCAGATGCTAAGATCAGGTCGGCCTGTCGGAGGTGAGGGGACTGAAGGCGGTCGCGTTCGACCCCGCGATTCCGCGCTACGTCTGGACGCGGGCCTGGGGCGCGGTGCGGCGCCCGGGCTACTGGGGGCGCTGGTCGCCGCTCCAGCTGCGCGAGCTGCCCCGCCCGGAGCCGCGGGGGAGCGGCTGGGCGCGCATCCGGACGCTGCTGGCGGGCATCTGCGGCAGCGACCTCAACCTGGTCACCCTCCGGGACAGCCCGGTCGCCTCCGTCTACAGCTCCTTCCCCTTCGTGGTCGGCCACGAGGGCGTGGGCCGGGTGGACGAGGCCGCCCCCGGCTTTCCCTTCCCGCCCGGACAGCGGGTGGTGGTCGACCCGATCCTCTCCTGCGCCCCGCGCGGCATCGACCCGCCCTGCGACGCCTGCGCGCGGGGCGACTTCAGCCAGTGCGAGCGGATGGCCCAGGGCCGGCTGGCGCCCGGGCTGCTGGCGGGCGCCTGTCGCGACACCGGCGGCACCTGGGCGGAGTACTTCCTGGCGCACGCCTCGCAGGTCTTCGCCGTCCCGGAGGAAGTGAGCGACGAGGCGGCCGCGTTGGTGGAGCCCTTCGCCACCGCGCTCCACGCGGTCCTGCGCAACCGGCCCCGTCCGGGGGAACGGGTGCTGGTGGTGGGCGCCGGGGTGATCGGGCTGCTGGTGGTGGCGGCGCTGAAGGCGCTGGGCGAGCCGGCCCCGGTGACCGTCCTGGCCCGCCATCCCTTCCAGGCCGAGCTGGCGCGCCAGCTGGGGGCGGACCGGGTCCTGCTGGGCCGCGGTCCGGAGCAGCAGGCGGAGCTGGCGCGGGCGCTGGGCGTCCGGCTGCTGCGCCCCATCCTGGGCGCCCCCGTGCCCGAGTCGGGCGCCGACCTGGTCTACGAGTGCGTGGGCCGCGACGAGGCCATCGACCAGGCGCTCCGCTTCACCCGGCCCGGCGGGCGCGTCGTCCTGGTGGGGCTGGCAGGGGTGACGCGGAAGGTGGACTGGACCTTCGTCTGGATGCGCGAGCTGACCGTCCGGGGAACGTTCGCGTACAGCACCGAGGAAGTGGAGGGCCGGCGGCTGCGCACCTTCCAGCTGGCGCTGGAGCTGCTGGCCCGCGGCGGGCTTCCGCTGGAACGGCTGGTGACGCACCGCTTCCCGCTGGCCGAGGTCCGGGCGGCGCTGGCCACCGCCACCTCCAAGGCGGCGCGCCAGGCGCTCAAAGTCCTCCTGGTCCCCTGAAGGGTGACGGGCGGCAGGAAGCGAGTCGAACGAGGAGGTCGGTACCGATGACAGCCATGCGCGAGAGAGCCGAGCGGGAGGCCAGGGACTTCACCGTCGTCGGGCGGGCGGAGAGCCCGGTCCTGCGACGCTTCGTGGACGGCCTGGCGCGCGTCTTCCGCGAGCGGGGCTACGCCCAGGTGGAGCCGTACCCCGGCGTCCACCTGGTTTTCAACGTGATCGACGCCGCCGCCGCCCGGCCCTACCACCGTCACGCCCAGGCGACCTACGTGGTCTCCATCGCCGAGGCGCCCGAGCCGCCCGCGGACGTCCTGCTGGCCGCCTACCCGCTGATGATCCGATCCCTTTCGAACCTCTTCCTGTACGTGGTCCCGGACGGGGAGGAGGTCCGCACCTACTTCATCACCTTGGAACGCGGCTACTATCCGGTGCGCGCCTCCTTCGAGGAGCCCGAGCGCTTTTACGCCGAGCTCTTCGAGCGCCTGGAGCCGCTGGCCTCCAGCCACCTGGTGATCAACAACGTCTTCGACCCCGACTTGCCCGAGCGGCTCTGGAACGGCGACGAGCACATGGACGAGATGCGCCGGGCCAGCCGCAAGCTGGGCGCGCTCCACCTCAACCCGGCGCCCTTTCCCATCGAGAAGCTTTTGCCGGAGAGTGACTTCCGCCACGTGCAGCGCCTCTACCAGATCGGCGGGCTGAGCTACGGAAACCTGAGCGTGCGACGCGACGAGAACGACTTCTGGATGAGCGCCAGCGGCGTCGACAAGACCAACATCCGCCAGGTGGGGCGCGACGCGCTCCTGGTCAAGGGGTACGTGGAGGAGGACGACGCCATCCACCTGAGCGTCCCGCCCGTGGTCACGCCGCGCCGCGTCTCGGTGGACGCCATCGAGCACTGGATGATCTACCGCGAGAACCCCAAGGTGGGGGCGGTGCTCCACGTCCACGCCTGGATCCCCGGCATCGACGCCACGGAGATCAACTACCCCTGCGGGACGCTGGAGATCGCCCAGGCGGTGGCCGAGAAGGTGCGGACGGCGCCCGACCCGCGCCACGCCATCGTCGGACTGAAGAACCACGGCATGACCATCACCGGCGAGAGCCTGGACGAGATCTTCGAGCGCATCGAGGGCAAGGTGGTCCGCCAGGTGCCCATGCTCTAGGCCGGCGGAGGGGGGCGGGCCGCCGCCCCCGTCCGCCTAGGCGCGGCGACCGGCGCTACACTGGGGGCTGGAGCGACGGCCCGAGCCCCCGCGGGCGGCGGCCGCCCTCCGGGGGGTCGGGAGGATGCCGCATTGGAGCCTCGCCGCCTGGCAGCTCTTCAGCTTCTGGTACATGGCCAGCGCGGCGATCGTCGTCTTCGGGCTCTTCACCTTCTTCGTGGTCCGCGGCATGCGCCGCCAGGCGCCGCAGCTGGAGCTGATCCGGGGCGGCCGACCGGCCGCCTTCCCGCCGGAACGGAAGGCGAAGGGGCGCGGGAAGCCGGGCCGCGGAGCCGAGAGACCGCGCGGCTAGGGCATCTCGTGGGACCAGACCGCGCCCCCGCCGCCCTCGGGGTGGAGGAGGCGGAGGGCGTGGTCGTTGGTGTCGCAGACGAAGAGCCGATCGCCCTCCGGATCCCAGGCGAGCCCGCCGGGCTCGTGCAGGCCGGAGGCCAGCGTGGCCAGGCGGCCACTCGCGGGCTCCAGCCGCCTCACCTTGCCGTTGTAGGTGTCCGCCACCAGGAGGCGCGAGCGGCGCGCATCCCAGGCGACCGCCAGGGGATGCGGCAGGCGCGCCTCGCCCGGGCCGCCGTCGCTGTCGCCGAAGTCGAAGAGGCCGCTGCCGGCGACCGTCTCCACCCGGCCGGCCGCCACGTCCACCCGTCGGATGGCGCTGGCCTCGCTGTCCGCCACCCAGAGATGGCGACCGTCGAAGGCGAGGCCGCTGGGTTGCGCGAAGAAGGCGCCCCGCAGGTCGCCGTCGCGAAGGCCCTCCCAGCCCAGTCCAGCCCAGGGGCGGGGCGGCGCCGGAGGCGCGAAGCGCCAGATCTGATGGGCCCCCGCCATGGCCACCCAGACCGTCTCGCCGTCGCCGGCCAGGTCCCAGGGCTGGCGCAGTCCCTCCGCATAGGGCTCGGCCGGGCCCGGCTCCCCGGCGGGCGCCCGCCAGAGCGTCCCGGCC
>JAIMAT010000108.1 GCA_023511835.1 Bacillota bacterium
CGGAAGCGGCGGATGCCGACGATGCCGCGCACCACGCCGACGGGGACGCCCATACGGTCGAGCCGGCCTCCCTGCTCCACATGGATCTCCACGTAGCAGGCCAGCTCGCCCGGCCGCCGGGCCGCCTCCGCCAGCCGGCGCGGGTCGAGGCCCGCCTCTCGCATGGCGTCGCCCACGTCGCTCTCGCGCTCCGCGAAGGCGGGCTCCAGCAGGCCGGCCATGGCGCGGCTGCCAAAGAGGCCGCCGCCGATGCGTCCCTCCTCGTCGGCGAAGACCAGCACCTCCAGCGGGTGGCGGAGCGGTGCGCCCGCCCGGCGGAGCGCGTCCGCCACCTCCACCGCCGCCAGGACGCCGTAGGCGCCGTCCAGGGCGCCCCCGTGGGGCACCGTGTCGATGTGGGAGCCCAGGGCGACGGCGCCCCCCTGGGCACCCGGTACGTCCAGCCGGCCGATCAGGTTGCCGGCCGCGTCCACGCGGACGGCCAAGCCGGCCTCGCTCATCCAGGCGGCGACGCGGGAGCGCGCCTCCATCCAGGCCGGCCCGTAGGTGGGCCGGTTGATGCCGCCGCCCTGCGCCTCCGGCAGGCGCCCCACCCTGCCCAGCTCCTCGATGCGCTCGAGGAGCCTCTGGCCGTTGATCGTGGCAGCCACCGCCGACAATGGGCCTCCCCCCTTGCTCCGCCCCGGCGTTTGCGTCTAGCTTACGCGTTTCCGGCCCGCCCCGACTTTGCGGGCCGCCCCGCGGCCCACGCGGGCCGCGGGCGAGGGCGCCGCGGCCACCTATCCCGCCCAGGCCAGAAGCGGGGAGACATCCTCGCCGCGCAGGTGGCGCAGGACGGCCTCGCTGTAGACCGGCTCGTAGCGACTCCACCAGAGGTCGCCCGCCGCGCGGCTGGCAGCAGCCGGCCGCCCGGTATAGCCCAGCCCTTCGCCCAGCTCGCGGAAGGAGCGGAGCTGGCGGAGACGGGAGAAAGGCGCCGGAACGGGCGGCAGGCGGCGCGCCTCGTCGAGCCGGACCAATTCGGGCGCCACGGCCAGGAGGTAGCTGGCCTCGATCATGCCGGCGTGCGAGTCGCCCGCGGCCGCCTCTCCCCAGAGGGCGACCGGGTCGCCGCCGGCCAGGTCGCGCAGTACCAGCGCCTCGTAGCCGTGCAGCGCACGCGCGTCCTCAGCCTCGTTGACGTTCCGGCAGGCCTCGTCCAGGGCGCGGATAAAGGGCGGGTCCAGGTGGCAGCTGGTCACCACCAGCGAGCGGAAGCCGTGGTGCGCGAAGGAGGTGAGGAGATCCGTGACGAAGCCGGCCAGATGCTCGCGCCGGATGGAGACCGAGCCGGGGAAGTCGCGCGCCAACGGCGCCGTCCCGTAGGGAAGCGTCGGGCAGAGGAGGACGTCGTAGCCCGCCTCCAGCAGGCGTGCCGCCAGCCTCCGCTGCATGGCCTCGGCGTTGAAGACATCCGTCCCCAGCGGCAGGTGCGGCCCGTGCTCCTCCATCGGCCCCGCCGCCAGGCAGACCACGGTCCGCTCCGGCTCCAGCGCCGCCACCTCCGTCCAGGTGGCGCGCGCCAGCTCGACGTACCGGCTCATCGGCCCAGGCCCCCCGTCCTCCGGCTCGCGGTGGGCTCCCTCTTCGCCCCCGGCGCCACTCCTCCTCCCGCAGGCGCGCGGAGGGCGCCCCGGGGGCGCCCTCCCAAGAGCCGGCCGCTCATCTCCCGCCTCACTCCAGGTAGTCCTTCAGCTTCTTGGAACGGCTGGGGTGGCGCAGCTTGCGCAGCGCCTTGGCCTCGATCTGCCGGATGCGCTCGCGCGTCACGCCGAAGACCTGGCCCACCTCCTCCAGCGTCCGCGGGCGGCCGTCGTCCAATCCGAAGCGGAGGCGGAGTACCTCCTGCTCCCGCTCGGTCAGCGTGTGCAGCACCTCCTCGAGCTGCTGCTTGAGGAGGCTGTAGCTGGCCGCCTCCGCGGGAGCGGGCGCGTCCTCGTCCTCGATGAAGTCGCCGAGGTGCGAATCCTCTTCCTCGCCGATCGGCGTCTCCAGCGAGACCGGCTCCTGGGCGATCTTCTGAATCTCGCGCACGCGATCGGCGTCGATGCCCATGGCCTCGCCGATCTCCTCCGGCGTCGGATCGCGCCCCAGCTCCTGGAGCAGCTGGCGCTGGACGCGGACCAGCTTGTTGATGGTCTCCACCATGTGCACCGGGATGCGGATCGTCCGCGCCTGGTCCGCGATGGCCCGGGTGATCGCCTGGCGGATCCACCAGGTGGCGTAGGTGCTGAACTTGTAGCCCTTGCGCCAGTCGTACTTCTCCACCGCCTTGAGCAGGCCCAGGTTCCCCTCCTGGATCAGGTCCAGGAAGAGCATGCCGCGCCCGACGTACCGCTTGGCGATGCTGACCACCAGGCGCAGGTTGGCCTCGGCCAGCTGGCGCCGCGCCTCCTCGTCGCCGGCCTCGATGCGCTTGGCCAACTCGATCTCCTGCTGTGCGGTGAGGAGCGGGACCCGTCCGATCTCCTTGAGATACATGCGGACGGGATCGTCGATGGCCACGCCGTCCGGCGACTCCAGCTCCTCGTCGCCGGCCAGCTCGCCCGGCTTGGTGTCGGCCGGCGTCTCCTCGCCGGCCACCGCCTGCGCCAGGTCGGCGGCCTCCTCCAGGCCTTCCAGGTCCTCCTGCGGCTCCTCCTCGCCCTCGTCGATGACCTCGACGCCCAGGTCGGAGAGCGCCTGGTAGACGTCGTCGATCTGGCTGGGCGTCAGGCCGCTCTCCTGCAGGCCGTCGCTCACCTCGCGGTAGGTGATGTGGCCGCGGTCCTTGGCCCTCTCCAGGAGTGCCCGGACGTCCGCCGCCTGCACGATCTCCTTCTCAGCCATTCCCTCTCCCCCCTCTCTCCGCGGGGATCGGGCCCTCGCCCCACCACGCACCGGCACCGGCGGCCAGGCGCGCCCGTAGCCTCACCTGCTCATCCAGCTCCCGCAACAGTTCCGTACAATCACTCCCGCTTCGCTGTCGCGCCTCGATCTCGGCTCGAAGCTGCGCGATCCGCCGCTCGACGGGAATCCGCCCGAGGACCCGCAGGCTGTCCGCGAGCGCGCGCTCCGGATCGGCATCCGGCGTCTCGTCCAGGGCGGCCTGCGCCAGCAGCGTCAGCGCCTCCCGCTCGCCCTCCGCCTCCAGTCTACGCGTCGCAGCGGCAGGATCCCCGCCCGCCACCCGGAGCGCCTCGACGGCTCGTCGTTCGGCATCCGCCGGTATAGCACTCACGTCGAGCCCGTCAAGCCGTGAAACGAGTTCAGGATGGTGGCAGATCACTCTCAACAGGGTTTTCGTCGCAGCGAGGCCTATTCCTGCCCATCTATCGCCCGCTCTCTGGCTCGCGCGCGTCTGGATGCGCGAAACGCGTTCGTTAGTATAGCGAATCGTCCTTCGATTATGTGATGCGGATCGCGCGCCCGCCTGGCTTTCGATCTTTCGCCGGACCTCCAGTTCGACGGCCCTCTCGTCCACGCCCAGCTGCTGCGCCAGCCAGCGGACGCCCTCGCTGCGCCGGAGCGGATGCCGCTCCGTGGCCAGCAGGCCGGCCATGGTCTCGGCCACCTGGACGCGGCTCTCCCAGTCGTCCAGCCGCCGTCCCCGCACCAGCAGCCGGAAGCGGTACTCAAGCCAGGGGCGTGCCGCCTCCAGCGCGGCAGCGAAGGCTTCCGGACCGCGCCGGCGGATCAGCTCGTCGGGGTCCTTGCCCTCCGGCAGCTCGGCCACGCGCAGCCGGAGCCCCGCCGCCCGAAGCAGCTCCAGCCCACGCAGCGTGGCCTCCTGGCCGGCGGCGTCGGCGTCGTAGCAGATGACGACCTCCTCCGCCAGACGGCGCAGGATCTGCGCCTGTTCGGCGGTGAGCGCCGTCCCCAGCGAGGCCACCGTCTCCTCGAAACCCGCCTGCTGGGCCGTCAGGGCGTCCATATAACCTTCGACGAGGACGGCGCGCCCGCGGTTCCGTATGCGTGGAGCCGCGCGGTCCAACCCGTAGAGGATCCGCCGCTTGGAGAAGATCTCGCTCTCGGGCGAGTTGAGATATTTGGGCTGCCCCTCGCCCAACAGGCGGCCGCCGAAACCGGCCAGGCGGCCGCGCTCGTCCCGGATGGGAAAGATCAGCCGCTCGCGGAAGCGGTCGTAGAGGCCGTGCTCGCCCTCGGCCAGGAGCCCGGCCGCCAGCGCCGGGCCGGGATCGAGGCCCGCCCGCTCCAGCCTCTGCAGCAGCCGGTTGCCGCCCGGCGCCCAGCCCAGGCCGAAGGCGCGCACGCTCTCCGCGCCCACCGCCCGCGCCTCCAGATAGCGCCTCGCCGCCCCGCCCTCCGGCGCCCGCAGCCACTCCTGGTACCAGCCGGCGGCCAGTTCCAGCACCTCTTCCATGGCGCGCCGGCGCCGCCGCCGCTCCCGCTCGCGCGGGTCGGCGGGCTCGTCCAGCTCGATGCCGGCGCGCCGCGCCAGCCGCTCCAGCGCCTCGCGGAAGCCGATCCCGTCCCGGCGCATCAGGAAGCTGAAGACATCCCCCGAGGCCTGGCAGCCGAAGCAGTGGAAGAGCTGCTTCTCCGGCGAGACGGTGAAGGAGGGCGTCTTCTCGTGGTGGAAGGGGCAGAGGCCGACCCAATTGCGACCCTGGCGGCGGAGCCGGACCGTCTCGGAGACCAGCTCCACCAGGTCCGTCGCCCGGCGGACCCGCTCGACGTCGTCCGTCATGGGACGACCACCCTCCCGTCCGTTCACCAAGCCTTCCGCACCCGTTCGTCCTTTCCTTCCCGCGGGCGCGGGCCGTCGGGAGAGAGGGGGCGCCCCCCCCCAAAGGCGGGCGCCCCCCAACCACGCCCCGGCGCCCTCGTGGTCTGGGACGAACATGTCGGCATCGTCGAGGCGGTGCTGCCCGACGGACGGATCAAGACGATCGAGGGCAACACCTCCGACCGCGTCGCCGAACGTGTCCACGACCGTGCCGGGATCGTCGGGTTCGTGCGCATGTAACACCTGCCCACGCTCGCACGGCACGGCGCGGCACCACGCGTGCCAGTCGCCCTCACGTATCCTTGCCACGTCTCTGTAGGCGACCTCCGCGTTGCGGCAGGCGGCCCTGCCCGCTAGTCGGGTCCCGTCTGCGGGCGCGGAGCTGGCACCACCCACGCAAGTCGAAAAAGGGAGTCGATGTGCGAGAGATCGGCATAAAGGAGCTGCTCGAGGCCGGGGTTCACTTCGGCCACCAGACGCGCCGCTGGAACCCGAAGATGCGGCGCTTCATCCACGGCGAGCGCAACGGCATCCACATCATCGATCTCACCCAGACCGAGCCGCTTTTGCGTCGCGCCCAGGAGTTCGCCCGCGACGTCGCCGCGCGCGGCGGCACGGTGTTGTTCGTAGGCACGAAAAAGCAAGCGCGCGAGCCGCTCGAAGAGGCCGCTCGGCGCTGCGGG
>JAIMAT010000109.1 GCA_023511835.1 Bacillota bacterium
GGAGCCCGAAGAGGCGCCGGCCTGGGCCTTCCCCCAGCTCCTGGGCGGCCCGCTCCGGGCCGGCCAGGCCGTCTGGCTCAACGTGACGGCCGTCCGCCTCGGCCTGGGGAGCGGCGGCCACCACCTGGTGGTCGCCACCGATCCGCCGCGCCCCCTGGAGGGGCCGCCCGCCGGCCACATCGTCAAGCTCCGCTACACGCCCTGGCAGCTGGCCGTCCTGGCCTGCGAGGAGGAGGGCGGCCCCGCCCGCGAGGCGCTGAGCGACCCCGCGCGCCAGGACCTGGAAGGCATGCCCGTGGTGGCGGGCGAGCTGCACAGCCAGCTCCTCCCCGTGGTCCTGGGCGCCAGGCGGGCCGGCCTCCGGCGCATCGCCTACGTGATGACCGACGGCGCCGCCCTTCCCGCGGCGCTCAGCGAGACGGCCTTCGAACTCCGTCGCCTCGGCTGGCTCGAGGCGGTCATCACCTGCGGCCACGCCTTCGGCGGCGACCTGGAGGCGGTGGCACTCCCCTCGGCGCTCCTGGCGGCCCGGTGGGCCGCGGGCGCCGAGATGGCGGTGGTCCTGATGGGGCCGGGTATCGCCGGCACGGGCACGCCCTTCGGCTTCACCGGCGTCGAGCAGGCCTGGAGCCTGCAGGCGGCGGCGGCCCTGGGCGGCCGGCCGGTGGCCGCGCTGCGCGTCAGCCAGGCCGACCCTCGCCCGCGCCATCGCGGCGTCAGTCACCACGCGCGCGCCACCCTGGGACGCCTGGCGGCGACCCCGGCCTGGATCGCCGTGCCGGCCCCCCCGCCGGTGGAGCTGCCCCCGGAGCTGCTCCGCCGTCACGCCTGGCTGGAGGTGGAGGGCGCCGAGATCGAGGCCGCCCTGGCCGGATCGCCCCTGCCGCTCCGCAGCATGGGCCGCGGGCCGGAAGAGGAGGGCCAACTCTTCCGCTTCGCCGCGGCCGCGGGCTACGCCGCCGGTCTCCTCGCCCCGCGCGCCTGAGCGGTGCCGCCGGGGCGGGCGGCCGCATGAGCGTCGCCTCCCCGGCATAGAGGTGGGACGAGGTGGTAGCTCATGCCGACGAGCGGGCGCGGGATCCGGCAGCTGGCGCGGGCGATCCAGGCGCTCGCGCCCTACCTCCTGCTGACCGCGGGCACCTTCCTCCTGGCGGCGGCGGCCGGGGCGCTGGCGCTGACGGCGCTGGCGCCGGCCCAGGCCGGGGAGGTGGCCGCCATGGTGGACGGCTTCCGGCGGCTCTTGGACAGCGGCCAGGCTCCCGCCGCAGTCCCGCTCTTCGCCCACGCCCTGGTGGGCGAGGTGCGCCTGCTCCTCCTCCTCTGCGCGCTGGGCTTCACCGCCTACGGCGCCCCCCTGGTTCTCCTGCTGGTCGCCCTGCGTGGCGCCGACATCGGCTTCACGGTCGCCGCGCTGGTGGCCCGGGCCGGCTGGCCGGGCCTGGTGATGGCGGGCACGGCCGTCCTGCCGCAAAACCTCTTGGCCATCCCCATCTGGCTACTGGTCTCGGCGGCCGCCTGCCACTCCTCCATGCTCCTCCTGCGCCGTCACCTGCCGCTCGGCGGCCGCCACCTGCGCCGGCGCGAGCCGCTGCCGCTGCCGCTCCTCACCGTCCTGGGCGCGGTAGGACTGGCGGGCGTCAGCGCCGTCCAGGCCTTCCTGGCGCTCCCCTTCGCGCGGGCGGTCCTGGCCCTCCTCTGAAAGGCGCCGCCCGTCGCCACACCCCGCCTCCCGGTCCCGCCCCCGCCGGCCCCCGTGCGCCGGACAGGCCCGGCGGGGCGGATGCTATACTGCACTCGGCTTCGTGAGTGGCCGCAGGTTGGCAGATTGCGAAGGGAGTGGCAGCCCGGTGAGGATCGGGGTCCCGCGCGAGATCAAACAGGACGAGGCACGCGTCGCTCTCACCCCGGCCGGTGCGGCGGCACTGGTCCACGAAGGCCACCAGGTCCTGGTGGAGAGCGGAGCCGGCCTGGGCAGCGGCTTCGATGACGAGGCCTACGCCCGGCAGGGGGCCACCGTCGTCCGCGAGGCGGCCGACGTCTGGTCGGGGGCGGAGATGGTGCTCAAGGTGAAGGAGCCGCTGCCCCAGGAGTTCGCCTACTTCCGCCCGGGACTGCTCCTCTTCACCTATCTCCACCTGGCGGCGGCCCGGGAGCTGACGCAGGCGCTCCTGGAGCACGGCGTCGTCGCCGTCGCCTACGAGACGGTCCAGCTTCCCGACCGCTCCCTGCCCCTCCTGACGCCCATGAGCGAGGTGGCCGGGCGAATGGCCGTCCAGATCGGGGCCCACTTCCTGGAGGCGCCGCAGGGCGGCCGGGGCGTCCTGCTGGGTGGCGTGCCCGGCGTCCCGCGCGGGGACGTGGTCATCGTCGGCGGGGGGACGGTGGGTGTCAACGCGGCCAAGATCGCGCTGGGCCTGGGGGCGCACGTCACCGTCCTGGACATCAACGCCGACCGGCTCCGCTACCTTGACGACATCTTCGGCGGTCGCATCACCACCCTGGCCTCCAACCGCGCCAACATCGCCGAGGCCGTCCACCGCGCCGACATCCTGGTGGGCGCCGTCCTCGTGCCGGGGGCGCGGGCGCCGCACCTGGTGACCGAGGAGATGGTCAAGAGCATGAAGCCGGGCTCGGTCATCGTGGACGTGGCCATCGACCAGGGCGGCTCGGTGGAGACCTGCGACCACGTCACCACCCACAGCAATCCGGCTTATGTGCGCCACGGCGTCGTCCACTACGCCGTGGCCAACATCCCCGGCGCGGTGCCGCGCACCTCCACCTTCGCCCTGACCAACGCCACCCTGCCCTACGTGGAACGGCTGGCCGGGCTGGGCTGGCGGGAGGCGCTGCGGCGCGACCCCAGCCTGGCGCGCGGGCTCCAGACCTGCGACGGCCGCGTCACCTATGCGGCGGTGGCCGAGGCCCATGGACTCCCGTACACGCCGGCCGAGAGCCTCCTGGCCTGAGCGCGCGCCCAGAGCGGCGCGGGGCGGGGCGCCGGAGGAGGAGCGGGTGGCCGCCTTCCTCGCCTACCTGGGCGTCGAGCGCGCCCTCTCGCGCCATACGGTGGCCGCCTACCGGCGCGACCTGGCCGACTTCGCCGCCTTTCTGCGCCTGCGCGGCGAGCGGCTGGAGTCGGCGGGGGCGGAGACGCTGGCCGCCTACCTGGTCGACCTGAGCGGCAGGAAGCTGGCCCCCTCCACCATCGCCCGGCGCGTGGCCGCCCTGCGCGCCTTCTACCGCTTCCTCACCCGGGAGGGCGTGCGCCGCGAGAACCCGGCTCTGGAGGTGGGGCGGCCCGCGCTGCCCCACCGCCTGCCGCGCGTCCTCTCCGTCGAGGAGGTGGACCGCCTCCTGGCCGCGCCGCCCGCGGGGAGCCCGCGCGGCTGCCGCGACCGGGCCATGCTGGAGCTGATGTACGCCAGCGGCCTGCGCGTCTCGGAGCTGGTCCAGCTGGACCTCTCCGACCTGGACCTGGAGGACCAGGTGGTGCGCTGCTGGGGCAAGGGCGCCCGCGAGCGGATCGTGCCCGTCGGCCGGCGCGCCCTGGAGGCGCTCGGCGAGTACCTCTCCTGGGCGCGGCCGCGGCTGGTCCGCGAGCGCCACCAGGAAGCGCTCTTCGTCAACGCGCGCGGCGGCCGCCTCACGCGCCAGGGCTTCTGGAAGCTCCTGCGCGGCTACGCGCGCCGCGCCGGCATCCGGCAGCGGATCACGCCCCACACGCTGCGCCACTCCTTCGCCACCCACCTGCTGGAGAACGGCGCCGACCTGCGCTCCGTCCAGGAGATGCTGGGCCACGCCGACATCGCCACCACGCAGATCTACACCCACCTGACGAAGGGATTCGTCGACGATGTCTACCGGCGATCGCACCCCCGGGCCTGAGGCGCGCCTGCGCACCCTGCCCGCCATGCACGAGCTGCTCGCCCACCCCGCGCTCCGCGCCTGGTCGGAGGGCGAACCTCCGGCGCTGGTCAAGCGTGCCCTCGACCTGGAGCTGGAGGAGCTCCGCCGCCGCATCCGCGCGGGCGAGCCGGCGGACCCCTCGCCGGACGGGATCGCCGCCCGCGCCCGGGAACGCTTCCTGGCGCTCCGCCGGCCGGTCCTCCGCCCCGTCCTCAACGCCACCGGCGTCGTCCTGCACACCAACCTGGGACGCG
Organism: Bacillota bacterium; assembly: GCA_023511835.1. Lineage (NCBI taxonomy): Bacteria > Bacillati > Bacillota > Bacillota bacterium. The sequence goes on from JAIMAT010000109.1 coordinate 4,161, forward strand.
CGCCTCTCTCGGAGGCGGCGCTGGCGGCGGTGGAGCGGGTGGCGCGCGGCTACAGCAACCTGGAGTACGACCTGGAGGCGGGGCGCCGCGGCAGCCGCCACAACCTGGTCAGCGGCCTGCTGCGCGAGCTGACCGGGGCGGAGGACGGCTTCGCCGTCAACAACAACGCGGCCGCCGTCCTCCTGGCGCTCAGCGCTCTGGCGCGCGGGCGCGAGGTGGTGGTCTCGCGCGGGGAGCTGATCGAGATCGGCGGCTCCTTCCGCATCCCCGACGTCCTGGAGCAGAGCGGCGCCCGCCTGGTGGAGGTGGGCACCACCAACCGGACGCGCCTGGAGGACTTCCTCCGCGCCACCGGGCCCGAGACCGCCGCCTACCTGAAGGTCCATCCCTCCAACTACCGCATCGTCGGCTTCACCGCCTCGGTCGACCTGGCCGCGCTGGTGCAGGCGGCGCACCGGCGCGGCCTGCTGGCGCTGGTCGACCTGGGCAGCGGCTCGCTGGTCGACCTCGGCCGCATCGGCCTGGGCGGCGAGCCGACGGTGCAGGAGGCAGTGGCCGCGGGGGCCGATCTGGTCACGTTCAGCGGCGACAAGCTGCTGGGCGGGCCGCAGGCGGGCCTTTTGGTGGGCCGGCGGGAGGTGGTGGAGCGCTGCCGCCGCCACCCGCTGGCGCGGGCCGTGCGCATCGACAAGCTGACCGTGGCCGCGCTGGAGGCGACGCTGGCCGCCTACCGCCAGCCGGAGCGTGCCTGGGAGGAGATCCCGGCGCTGCGCATGCTCGCCCTGGACGAACGGTCGCTCCAGGTCCGCGCGCTCCGCCTGGCCGAGGCGCTGGCCGCCCGCCTGGGCCGCGCGGCGGTGGAGGCGGTGCCGGGCGAGTCGCGGGCGGGGGGCGGCTCGCTGCCCGAGCAGGCGCTCCCCACTTGGCTGGTGGCCGTGCGCGCCGCCGAGCCCGAACGGGTGGCCGCCCGCCTGCGCGCGGCCGACCCGCCCGTCGTCGCCCGCCTGCGCGAGGGCCGGCTGCTCCTCGACCTGCGCACCGTCCGCCCCGAGGAAGAGGAGCAACTGGCGACCGCGCTGCTGGGAATCCTGGCCCCCTGAGGCGGGCAGCCTAAAGGGCCGAGGAGGGAGTGACGTGCCTCGGTCCGGTCGGCTGCGAGGGCGGGCCTGGACGCTCCTGGCGCTCGTCGGGAGCGCGGCGTTGGCGCTGCTTCCCCCGGGGCCGGCGGCGCGGGCCGCTAC
>JAIMAT010000110.1 GCA_023511835.1 Bacillota bacterium
CCGGCGTGCCGGTCCCCCCCGAGCCGGCGGCCACGCCGTCCACCCCCCTCTTCCGGCCGTCGCGCTCAGGCCTTGGGTTGCGCCAACAGGGCGACCAGGTAGCTGAAGGCGATGGCGACGGTGACGCCCACGGCCGCCGCCTCCAGGCCGCCGCTGAAGATGCCCAGCCAGCCGTTGCGCGCGATGTCGGCGATGGTGCCCTGTACCAGCACGTGCCCGAAGCCGGTCAGCGGCACCGTGGCCCCCGCCCCGGCCAGGCGGACCAGGGGCGTGTAGAGTCCGAGCAGGCTGGCCACGCCGCCCAGCACCACGAAGCCGACCAGCGTCTGCGCCGGCGTCATGCCGCCCACATCCACCACCAGCTGGGCCAGCGCCGAGAGCGCGCCCCCCACCAGGAAGGCCCACAGATAGGTCATGCCGCACCCGCCCCCCATTCGATCGAGACCGCGTGCGCCACGCAGGGGATGGACTCGCCCTGGTGGTAGCTGGTGGGGCTGAAGAGCGCCCCCGTGGAGACCAGCAAGAGGCTGCGCAGGTTGCCCGCCAGCATCTCCCGGTAGAGGTAGCCGGCCGTCACCAGCCCCGAGCAGGCCGTGCCCGAGCCGCCGGCGCCCACCCCCTGCGCCCGCTCGTAGAGGAGGACGCCGCAGTCGGCGGCCGTCTCGCCCAGGTCGTATCCCGCCTCGCGCACCAGGTCGGCGGTGATCGGCAGCCCGTAGCTGCCCAGGTCGCCGGTGGCGATCAGGTCGTAGTCCTGCGGGCTGCGGCCCGCGTCCCGCAGGTGGTGGACGATGGTGTCGGCCGCCGCCGCCGCCATGGCTGCGCCCAGGTCGAAGGGATCCTTGACGCCCATGTCGATGACGCGGCCCACGGTGGCCATGGTCAGGCGCGGACCCTCCCCCCCGGCCGCCAGCAGGGCGGCCGCCGCGCCGGTGGCCGTCCAGGTGGCGGTGGCCGGGCGCTGGTAGCCGAACTCGACGGGGTAGCGGAACTGGCGTTCGGCCGCCTCGTGGTGGCTGGAGACGGCGACGCCGACGCGCCGCGCGTAGCCGCCGTCGATGAGCAAGGCCCCCACGGTCAGCGCCTCCGCCCAGGTGGCACAGGCGCCGAAGAGCCCCAGGAAGGGGCGGTCGACGGCGCGGGCCGCGAAGGAGGAGGCGCCCAGCTGGTTGATCAGGTCGCCCGCCACCAGATAGTCCAGGTCCTCGCCCTTCAGCCCGCGCTTCTGCAAGGCCAGGTCGACGGCCTGACGCAGAAAGGCCGCCTCGGCGCTCTCCCAGGTGGGGTGGCCGAAGAGTTTGTCCTCGACGACACGGTCGAAGTAGCTGGCCAGCGGCCCCCGGCCCTCCACCGGGCCGGCCACCGAGGCGGCCGCCTCGATGGCGACGGGGGTGCGGAAGGCCAGGGTGAAGCCGCCCACTCGCCGCTCCGCAACCTGCAACGACGCTCCCTCCCCGCTCTCCCGGGCCCTTCAGCGCGGCGCATACAGGATGTAGTAGGCGGTCCCGGCCACCACCGCCGTCAGGAGCCCGTAGAGCAGCACCGGCCCGGCCAGCTGGAAGAGGCGCCCGCCGACGCCGAAGATCCAGCCGTCGCGCTTGTACTCCATGGCCGGCGCCACCATGGCGTTGGCGAAGCCGGTGACGGGCAGGCTGGCGCCCATGCCGCCGAAGCGGGCGACGCGGTCCCAGAGGCCCAGCCCGGTGAGGATGGCGCCCAGCGCGATCATGACGGCCGTGGCCGGCGTCGCCGCCGCCTCCGGTGAGAGTCGCAGCCAGGCGATGAAGCCCTGGCGGACGGCCTCGCCCAGGAGGCAGATCAGCCCGCCCACCAGGAAGGCCCGCGCCGCGTTGGCCGGGACCGGCCGCGGCGGCGCGTGGCGCTTGCGCACCGCCTCGAAGCGGAGGCGGTCGACCTCCGTCGCCTCCACGCTCAGGCGCCTCCCCGGCGGTTGGAGTCGACCACGAAGGCCACCTTGACGTTGGCCTTGTACTCCGTCAGGCGGTTGTCGCGGACGTTGGCGGTGGCGTTGAGCACCTCCACGCCGGTGATGTGGTCGACCGTCTTGGCGGCCTCCTGGATGGCGTTCTGGACCGCTTCCTGCCAGCTGTTGGGCGACTCGCCCACCAGCTCGATGATCTTGACGACGGCCACGGCCTCCACCTCCCTCGTCGTCGCGGGCGCCGCCCGCGCCAGGACGGCCCCCGCGTGGTCGGGCCGGGTCCGGGCGGGATGAAGGGTGTGCCAGGCCGTCGCGGCGACGGCGAGCGCGGCCGCCAGCAGCGCCGCAAGAAGCGTGCGCCGGCCGCGGCCGGCGCCCCGGCTGGCCCCTCCCACCGGCACCGGTCTCACCCGGCAGGTAGTATGGCCGCCGGTCCCCGGACTCTTGCGGCCCGGCGGGGCGCCCGCCCGGCCGTTGGAGCGCCGGGAGGCGGGCGTGCCGCGCGGCGGCGCTAGGGCGCCAGCATCTCGCGCAGGCGGCGGAGCGCGCGCCGCTCCAGGCGCGAGACGTGGACCTGGCTGAGGCCGAGGCGCTCGGCCACCTGCTGCTGGGTCATGTCGAGGAAGAAGCGGAGATGAAGGAGAAGGCGTTCGCGCGGCTCAAGCCGCTCCAGCGCCCGCCGCAGATCGACGCCCTCCAGCCAGGCGGGCTCGCGCGCCTCGCCGCCCAGGCGGGCGCCCAGGGCAGCGCCCGCCGCCTCGTCGCCCTCGGGCGGCGCGTCCAGCGAGCGGACCCCTTCGCGGGCTGCGAGCGCCTCCACCAGGCGCTCGCGGTCGACGCCGAGACGGGCGGCCAGCTCCTCGACGCCGGGGCTGCGGCCCTGGGCCTGGGCCAGCTCCGCCTCCAGGAGGCGGGCCCGCCGGCCCAGCTCGCGCAGGTCGCGCGAGACGTGGAGCGCCGCCGTGGAGCGCAGGTAGGCGCGCAGCTCGCCCAGGATGGCGGGGACGGCGTAGGTGGAGAAGCGCGTGCCGCGCTCGGGGTCGAAGCCGTCGATGGCCTTGAGCAGCCCGATCACGCCGGCCTGGAGGAGGTCCTCCCGCTCCTCGCGCGACGCGGGCAGGCGCTCCACCAGGCTCCGCACCAGCGGCAGGTTGAGCTCCACCAGACGCTCCCGCGCCGCGCGGTCGCCCGCGCGCAGGCGCCGGAAGAGGTCGCGGCGCTCCTCCTCCGCCCCGGGACCGCCCGCGCCCGCGCCGCCGGGGCGGGCGGCCTCCCACCGGGCCACGGCCCGCTCACCCCGCCGTGCCGGTCGCCCCGGCCGGGCGGCTCGCCTCCGCCTCGAGCCGCTTGACCAGCCGGACGCGGGTCCCCTGCCCGGGGCGGGAGTCCACCTCCACCTGGTCGGCGAAGGACTCCATGAAGGCGAAGCCCAGCCCCATGCGGTCGGCGGCGGTGGTGAAGGCCGGTTCGCGGGCGCGGGCGACGTCCTCGATGCCGCGCCCCCAGTCGACCACCTCCACCTCCACCCGGTCCTCGTAGAGGAGGCCGCGCACCTGGAGGAGGCGCTCCTCCTCCGCCACCTCCGTGCCGGCGTAGGCGTGCAGGACGACGTTGGTCACCGCCTCGGAGACGGCCACCTTCAGCTCCTCGACGTCGCTGACACTGAAGGGCAGCTGCGCGGCGAAACCCGCCACCACCAGCCGGGCCAGGCCCACGTTCTCCGGCAGCGCGGGCATCTCCAGGACGAAGCGGTTCCTCTCAGACACCGCCCCGCACCCCGTCGCCGGGCGCCACCGGCGGCGCCTCCAGCACCTCCAGCGCCCGCGTCAGGCCGGCCAGCTCCAGGATGGAGCGGAGTCGTCCCTCCGGCACGGTCAGCCGGAGCCCTCCCCCCCGCTCGCGCAACGCGCGGTGCCGCCCGAGCAGCGCCCCCAGGCCGCTGGAGTCGATGAAGGCGACGCCTGAGAGGTCGACCAGCACCCGGCTCACCCCGTAGCGCGCCACCACTGCCTCCAGCCGTTCCCGGAAGAGGGGAGCCGTGTGCAGGTCCATCTCTCCCTCCAGGTAGAGGATCACCTGGCGGCCGTCGAAGCTCTCGCGGATCTCCATCGGCGGACCAAGCCCCCTCCCCACCTCCTTTCGGCGGGGAAGGGGGCCTTTCCTGGCGCGGCGGGCCGGCGGCGGGCGCGGGCCGGCACGGGACGCGACGGCCTTCGCCCTGCCTCGCCGCGTCTCGACGAGGGAACGGCGGCGCGTGGGAACGGGGGCGGCCGCCCGGGTTCAGGGCCAGAGGCGGCTCCAGTTGAGGCGCAGACTGGGCCAGAGGCCCAGCGCGGGCACGTCGCCTGCCGCCAGGAGCGGGACCTCCTCGACCCGCCGCTTCCCCAGGAAGAGCTCCAGCCGCCCCACCGGCTGCCCCCGGCGCACCGGCGCGCGCAGGCGCGGCGGCAGGCGGAGCTCGTGCCGCACCGGCGCCTGCTCCGTCCGCGGCAGCGTCAGGACCACGTCGCGCGCGCTGGCGACCGGCACCGCCGGCGCCCCGCCGCGGTCGACCGGCACCCGAGCCAGCGTCTCCCCCTGGCGGGCCACGGCCACCGTGCGGAAGCTGTTGAAGCCGTAGTCCAGCAGCCGGTAGATCTCGCGGTTCCGTTCCTCGGCCGTGGGCGCGCCCATGACCACCGCGATCAGCCTCTGCCCGTCCCGCTCGGCGGTGGCCACCAGGCAGAAGCCGGCCTCGCTGGTCCAGCCGGTCTTCAGGCCGTCCATCCCCGGATACTCGATCACGCCGCGGTTGGTGTTGGTCAGCCAGATCTGGTTCTTGCGCCCCTTCCGCACCCAGTACTCCCAGGTGCGCGTGTACCGGGTGACGGAGGGGTGGGCGGCCAGGATGTGGCGCGCTAGAAGCGCCTGGTCATAGGCCGAGGTGTAGTGCGGCTCGCTTCCCGGCAGGCCGTGGACGTTGGCGTAGCGGGTGTCGCGCATGCCCAGGCGGCGAGCCTCGTCGTTCATCATGCGCACGAAGTTCTCGTAGCTGCCGCCCACCTTCTCGGCCAGGGCGACGGCGGCGTCGTTCGCCGAGGCCACCGCCACCGCGTAGAGCAGGTCGCGCACCGACAACTGCTCGCCCTCGTACATGTAGAGGTTCGAGCCGCCCCAGCTGGCCGCGTAGGCGCTGGCGGTCACCGGCTCGTCCAGGTGGATCTGCCCCGAGTCCAGCGCCCGGAGGACCAGGTCGAGGGTCATCAGCTTGGTAACGCTGGCGGGGGGACGACGCTGGTGGGGATTCTTCTCGTAGAGGATGGCACCCGAGTCGGCGTCCATCAGGACGGCCGACGGCGCCTCGATGCGGGGCGGTACCGGCGCCGTAGCGGCCCGCGCCGCCGGCCCCGGGGGAAGCAGCGCCAACGCCGCGCTCCCGACGAGCGCCAGGAGCGTCCAGGC
>JAIMAT010000111.1 GCA_023511835.1 Bacillota bacterium
TGCTGGACGAGCCGCTCTCGGCGCTGGACGCGCCGGCGCGGGAGACGCTGCGCGAGGAGCTGCGGGCGGTGCTGGAAAGGCTGGGCGTCACCGCCGTCTACGTGACGCACGACCGGCTGGAGGCGCTGGTGCTGGGCGACCGCCTCGCCCTTCTGGAGCGCGGCCGCCTGGTGGAGGAGGGGCCGCGCGGGGAGCTCTTCGCGCGCCCGCGGACGCCCTTCGCCGCCCGCTTCCTGGGGATGGAGAACCTCTGGCCGGCGCGGGTGGAGGCGCCGGCGGAGGGCGGGCGGCTGCGCCTGCGGGCCGGCGGACTGGCGCTGGAGGCGGCGCCGCCGGCCGGGTGCGAGGCGGCCTGGCGGGAGCGGTGGCGCCCGGGCCGGGCGGCCATCTTGGGCATCCGGCCCGAGCGGGTGCGGCTGGCGGGGCGGGGCGCGGCAGGGGCGGCGGCCGCCAACCGGCTCCCGGCGAGGCTGGAGCGCCTGGCGCCGCAGGGCGCCTTCGACCGCCTGCACCTGCGCGCGGGAGCGGGGGAGGGGCTGCCGCTGGTGGCCGACCTGCCGGCGGGACTGGCCGCGGAGGCGGGCCTCGGCGCCGGCGGGCGGCTGGAGGTGGAGCTGCCGCCCGAAGCGCTCCACCTGATGGAGGACGAAGGACGGAGGGAGGGCGGGACGGATGGCTGAGCGGTTGCGCGCGCTGGACCTGCCGCTGGGCGGGGGCGGGGTCCGCCTCCTGGCCAACTTCGAGCCGGGCGCCGCCGGCGGCGGGCCCTGGCTGCTGGCGCTGCACGGCGCGGGGGGCGAGGCGGGCCACTGGGCGCCGCTGTTGGAGCGGCTGGGCGAGGCGGGGCTGGCGGCGCTGGCGGCCGACCTGCCCGGCCACGGCGGCAGCTCCCCGCTGCCCGGGGAGGCGAGCGTGGAGGCCTACGCCGCCTGGCTGGGCCGCCTGCTGGAGGCGCTGGCGGCCGCCTGGCCGGCGCTGGGGGCGCCGTGGCTGGCGGGTCACTCCATGGGCGGCGCGGTCGCCCAGGAAGCCGCCCTTCGCTTTCCGGAACGGCTGGCGGGCCTGGTCCTGGTGGCGACGGGGGCGCGCCTGCGCGTCGCGCCCGCCCTTCTGGAGGAGCTGGAGGCGGGAGGATGGCCGCCTCTCCTCCGCGCGCCGGAGGCGGAGGGGGGCGGGGGGAGCGCGCCCGGAGAGGGCCGGCTGCTGCGGCTGCGCGAGGACCTGCTGGCCTGCGACCGTTTCGACCGCCGCGCCGAGGTGGCGGCCATCCGGCTGCCGACGCTGGTGCTGCAGGGCGGGGAGGATCCGCTGACGCCGCCCCGCTACGGGCGCTTCCTGGCCGAGACGATCCCCGGCGCGCGGCTGGAGCTGGTGGAGGGGGCGGGCCACTTCCTCCAGCTGGAGGCTCCGGAGGCCTGCGCGCGCGCCATCCTGGCCGCGGTCAGGCCATCTCCCGGAGCGTCCGCAGCCAGGCGCTGACCGCCTCCGCCGCCTCCTCGTTCACCTGGTGGCCCATGGCGTAGAGGCGGAGGGTGACGTGGGCGCCTAGCGCCTCGAGACGGTCGCGCGTCCGCTCCGCCTCGGAAGGCGGGATGAGCGGATCCTCGCGGCCGTGGGTGAGGAGTGCCTCCAGCCCCTCCAGCGGCCGCGCCCGCCCCTTCCCGGGAGCGGGCGCCGCCCCGGCCCCCGGCGCCCGCGCCGCTTCCAGCAGCTCCTCGGGCGGCAGCCGCCCGCTCATCATCAGCAGGGCGCCCACCTGCGCGGGGCGGCGCAGGGCGAGCGCCGCAGCCATCATGGCTCCCTGGCTGAAGCCGCCCACCACCACCTGCCGGCGCCCGGGGGCGTAGCGCTCGCACAGCTCGTCGAAGAGCCGCTCCAGCCGTCCCAGGGCCTCGAGAAAGCCGGCCGCCTCCACCTCCAGAGCCGGCCCGCGGAAGCCGAACCAGGCGTAGGCGCCGGGGCCCAGCTCCAGCGGCCCCCGGGCCGAGACCACGCGCAGGCCGGGCCAGGCGGAGGCCAGCGCCAGCAGGTCCTCCTCGTTGCTCCCGTAGCCGTGCATCAGCAGGACCAGCGGCGGGCGCGCGGCGCCGGGCTCCGGCTCGCGGACGCGCCGCTCCAGCGGTTCCCCAACCATCCTCAGGGCACCCCGTCTCCGGACGTTGCCTCCATCATACGCCGGGGCCGCCTCGCGGTCCCGCGGGCGGCGCGCCGGCGGCAGGCGCCGGTGATAGGATGGTGCGCGGGTTTTTCCGTGCGGAGGTGAGCGTCCACGCAGGGGTCGCAGGCGAGCGGCTCCCTCCTCTTGCGCGCCTGCCGCGGCGAGGCGGTGGAGCGGACGCCCGTCTGGCTGATGCGCCAGGCGGGCCGCTATCTTCCCGAGTACCGGCGGCTCCACGAGAGGTACGGCTTCCTCACGCTGGTCAAGACGCCCGAGCTGGCGGCGGAGGTGACGCTGCAGCCGCTCAGGCGCTTCCCCCTGGACGCCGCCATCCTCTTCGCCGACATCCTGCTGCCGCTGGAGGCGATGGGCCTCCCCCTGCGCTTCGTGCCAGGAAGCGGTCCCGTCCTCGACCGCCGGCTCGGCGAGCGGCGCGACGTGGAGCGGCTGGCCGTGCCGCCGGCGCGAGAGGCGCTGGGCTACGTGCTCGAGGCGGCGCGGGCCGTCCGCGCCGAGCTGGCGGCGCGCCCGGCCTCGGGGGGCGGCCCGGTGCCGCTGATCGGCTTCGCCGGCGGCCCCTTCACCCTGGCCAGCTACGCGGTGGAGGGCGGCGGCTCGCGCGACCACCGGCGGACCAAGGCGCTCCTCTGGCGGGAGCCGGAGCTCTGGCGGGAGCTGATGGAGCGGCTGACCGCCCTCACCGTCGACTACCTGGCGGCGCAGGTGGAGGCGGGCGCGCAGGTGCTTCAGCTCTTCGACTCCTGGGCGGGGGCGCTGGCGCCGGCGGAGTACCGGCGCGCCGTCCTGCCCTGGAGCCGGCGCATCGCCGAGGCGGTGGGCCGCCTGCGCACGCCGGAGGGCGAGCCGGTGCCGCTCATCCACTTCGTCACGCCGACGGCGGGCCTGCTGGAGCTGGTGGCCGAGGCGGGCGGCGACGTCATCGGCCTCGACTGGCGCATCGACCCGGGCGATGCGCGGCGGCGGCTGGGCGAGGGGCGGGCGCTGCAGGGCAACCTCGACCCGCTCCTGCTGGTCGAGGCGCCGCCCGAGCTGCTGGAGGCGCGCGTGGCGGAGATCCTCCGGGCGGCGGGGCCGCGCGGCCACGTCTTCAACCTGGGGCACGGCGTCGACCCGGCGACGCCGCCCGAACACGTGGCCTGGCTGGTGGAGGCCGTCCACCGCCTGGGCCCTCGGGGAGGTGGCGAGCGTTGAGCGGGCGCGGGCTGCGGGAGGGGCGCTGGGGTGTCATCCTGCTGGGGTTCGGCGGGCCGGAGCGGCCGGAGGAGGTGCCGGCCTTCCTGAGGAAGCTGCTGCGCCGCGAGCCGCCCCCCGCCCTGGAGGCGGAGGTGGGCGAGCGCTACCGGCGCTTCGGCGGCTCGCCGCTGCCGGCCGTCACGCGGCGGCAGCGCCAGCTGCTCGCCGCCGAGCTGGAGCGGCGCGGGCTCCGGTGGCCGGTGGAGGCGGGCATGGCCTACGCCGAGCCCTCGATCGAGGAGGGCCTGCGCAGGCTGGCGGAGCAGGGGGTGGAGCGGCTCCTCCTGCTCAGCCTCACCCCCTACCGCTCGGCGGTCAGCGTGGACGAGTACGAGCGGGCGGCGCTGGAGGCGCTCCGCCGCCTGGAACTGCCGCTGGAGCCGGTGCGGGTGCCGCCCTGGCACGAGCACCCGCTCTACCTGGGCGCGCTGGCGGAGCGACTCCGCGAGGCGCTGGAGGAGGTGCCGCCAGAGGAGCGCGAGGGGGTGCCCGTCGTCTTCAGCGCTCACAGCCTCCCCCGCTCCATGGTGGAGGGGGGCGACCCCTACGTGCGGCAGCTGGAGGCCACCATCCGCGGCCTCAACCGCCTGCTCGGGCCGCTCAACTGGCGGCTGGGCTTCCAGAGCCGCGGGCGGGCCAGCGCCGAGCCCTGGCTGGAGCCGGACGTGCTGCGCCTCCTGGAGGAGCTCCGCCTCCAGGGGCACCGGCGGGTGGTGGTCGACCCCATCGGCTTCCTGGCCGACCACCTGGAGACGCTCTACGACAACGACGTGGAGCACCGCGAGCGGGCCGCCGAGCTGGGGCTGGCCTTCCACCGCGTCCGCTGCCTCAACGACTCGCCGGCGCTGATCCGGCTGCTGGCCGAGGTGGCGGTGGCGGCCGCCGCGGCCGCGCCGGCGGGGGAGGGGGGAGCGTGAGCGCGGCGGCGAGCGCAGCCGGGCGGGCGCGGGCGGTGGTGGTGGGCGGCGGCGTCGCCGGCCTGGCGGCCGCCCTGGAGCTGCGCGCCCGCGGCCTGGAGGTGCTCCTCCTGGAGGCCGGGCCGCGCCTGGGCGGCAAGGTGCGGAGCGAGCGGGTGGACGGCTTCCTCCTCGAGTACGGTCCCGACTCCTTCGTCACCTACAAGCCCGGCGTGGTGGAGATGGCCCGCCGCCTGGGCCTGGAGGGGCGCATGATCCCCACCGAGCCCGGCCCCGGCTCCTTCATCTGGTCGCGGGGCCGCCTGGAGCCGGTGCCCGCCGGCCTCGACCTGATGGTGCCCGCCGACCTGCGCCAGCTGCTGGCCACGCGCCTTCTCAGCTGGCCCGGGAAGCTGCGCGCCCTGGCCGACCTGGTCGTCCCGCCGCGCGCCGGCGGCGGCGACGAGAGCCTGGAGTCCTTCGTCGTCCGCCGCCTCGGCCGCGAGGTGCTGGAGCGGCTGGCCGAGCCGCTCATCGCCGGCATCCACGGGGCGCCCCCGGAGCGGATGAGCCTTCTGGCCGCCTTCCCCCGCTACGCGGAGATGGAGCGCGAGGCGGGGGGCCTCATCCGCGCCGTGACGGCACGCCGCCGCGCCGCGCGGGCCGCCGGGGCCGGCCGGGGGGACGGCGCCGCGCCGCCGGCGGGGGCGAACGGCGCTGCCCCGGGGCCGCGGCGCACCTTCTTCATGAGCTTCGACGAGGGGATGGGCACGCTGGTCGAGGCGATGGCCGCCGCGCTGGCCGAGGCGGGCGTCCCCGCGCGCCTCGGCGAGGCCGTGGAGGCGCTGGAGCCGGCGCCCGGGGGGCGCGGCTACCGGCTGCACCTGGCCGGGGGCGAGCGCCTGGAGGCGGAGGGCGTGGTGGTGGCCGTCCCCGCGCCCTCCGCGGCCGCCCTGCTGGAGCGCCTCGACGCGGAGCTGGCGGAGCTCCTGGGCGCCATCGAGAGCACGCCCGTGGCGGTGGTCAACCTGGCCTACCGCCAGGAAGCCTTCCCCGAACCCCTCCGCGG
>JAIMAT010000112.1 GCA_023511835.1 Bacillota bacterium
CGCAATAAGCGGTACGCCGCGATCCTGTCGGTCGTGACCGTACTCGCGCTGGCGCTGAGCCTGGTGGCGGTGCCGGTGCCGAGCTTCGCGGCCGCGCCGACGGTGAAGACGAGCGCGTTCAGCGACGTGGCGGCGGACAGCGCCCAGGCGCCTGCGTTCAACGCGCTGGCGGCCATCGGTGTGTACACCGGCTATCCGGACGGGACGGCCCATCCGAGCCAGACGATCACCCGCGCCGAGGCGGCAGCCGTCGCCGTACGCCTGGCGGGGCGTGAGGCGTCGGCTACGGCCCTGGCGAACCAGACGCCCACCTTCAAGGACAACGTACCGAGCTGGGCGTGGGGCTACGTGAACGTGGCTACCTCGCTGGGCATCATCAAGGGTTATCCGGACGGGACGTTCCGGGCCAACAACCCGGTGACCCAGGCCGAGATGGTGGCCATGATCACCCGGGTGCTGGGCAACGATAAGGGCGTCACGGGTACCTGGCCTACCAACTACATGGTGTATGCCGATCAGGCAGGCCTCCTGAGCGGAGTCAACCCTGCCGCCACGGTGCCTGCGACGCGTGCGGAAGTGGCCCAGATGGCGTACAACGCGCTCTCGGTCTCGGCCAAGTACGACGCCGCGACTGGTGCGTTCGACCGCGACTACGCGGGGGCGCCTCTCGCCACACTGGATAGCCAAGGCAATCCCGTACAGAATAGCAATCCGACCACGTACGGCGAAGCGATGCACTTCGTCGTGCAGATCACCCTGACACCTTCGACGGCCCTCGCCTCCACGGTATATGTTAGTGGCGCCGCCTCGCTGCAGGGCCTCTACAATACCACGGTGCTGGCTTATAAGCCCGCCACGGCCTCGGCATATGCTGCCATCGAGCCGGCCTCCACGGGTGTCACAACGGTATCCGGAAAGTTCAGCAGCTGGGATGGCTCGGTGCTGACGATCACGGATGCCGACGGTAACAACATTCAATACCCGGTGTCTAACAGCGTCACCGTACAAATCAACGGTGGCACAAGCTACAGCGGAACCGAGAAGGTAAATCAGCTTACCTACGCGAGTCAGAACGTCACCGTGAACGTCACCCTGACGCTTGATGCCAACGGAACCGTCACGGCGATCAATGGTCTGGCCTGGAACGCCACGGGGGACCTCCAGGATGTGACGGCGTCCGCCACGGCGAGCGGAATCTCCACGCTCAAGGTCGCCGGCAGCGCTTATTCGGCACCCGCGGCGGCGCAACTCTTCCTGGATGGGAACCCGGCAACAGCCTCGGATCTGTCGAAACTGCTGACGGCTTGGAACGTTAGCGGCCTGTCCCCGCAGGCGAAGATTGCCACAAAGTGGTCCGGCAGCTATACCGGGACGGTTTATATCGCTAACGTCTACAGCAAGACCATCGCCGGCAAGGTGACATCGCTTACATCCGATGGAACCAATTACTACGTGAACCTCGACGTCAACGGTCAGACGGTCAAGGTAACCTACGACTGGAAGACTGCGGGATGGAACAGCGTCGGCCAGACCGTCACGTTTATTGTTGACACCAGCAACAACGGTCTTGCCGTGACGACAACCTCGACGACGGGAGCCGAACAGGTACAGATCGCTACATTCAACAGTTATACGGAGAGCATCGACTCGACCGGCACGCATTACATCGCGTCTGTCACATTAGCTGACGGGACACAGAAGAGCATCACCGTGGCTGACGAGACCTACAGCCTGAGTACCATTCAGAATGCCAAGGCTGGAGACGTTCTCGTTCTGGCCGACGGCGTGAACACCAGCGGCACGGTAGTCCGGTCCCCGGATCGGCTTCAAGCAAACCCGATCGATTACGTAGCGGCGCTAGTGAATGGGGACGGGAAGGCGCAACAGACATCCTTTGTCACATTGGCCGCGGTGACGGGTGGTTTCGTGGTCATTCACCAAGAGTACACGGTTAGCACCACCACGTATTTCAACGACACGTATTATCTGACGTCGCCGAACCTGTTCGTCTGGGGTAAGAACTCCAATAGCACGGTTAAAAAGCTGGCCGATGTACAGCCGGGTGACCATCTCGGAGTGTACCTGTTCAAGGGCGTAGTGTTCGGGATTCAGGATCTGGATCGCTGAGAAACCTTGAGGGTGCAAGCCGGGGCGAGCTCCAAAGCCGCCCCGGCTTGCTTTGCGGAGAAGTGGCGACGCCGTGGTAGCTTGGGTTCAGGGGGTCGGTTTGGCGAAGGCGGCTCCCGGGGGGCGGATACAAGAGAAGGTGGCGCGGGAGTTCGCGGGGGTGCTTGTTGCGCCGGGACCGGTTGGAGGCTTGTTAGTTTGGCCCCTCCTCCTCGGCGCCCGCGCCTTCCTGACCAACCTCAGCCTCGCCGTCGGCGACGGCCAGAACTACATGCTCGGCATGCGCGCCTTCTCCGCAGCCGTGTGGCGGAGCGGCCACGTGCCGCTCTGGAACCCGCTGGTCTACGGAGGCTTCCCGCAGCTGGGCGCGCTCCAGGCGGGCGACCTCTACGCGCCGGGGCTCCTTCCCTTCCTACTTTTCCCGCCGGGCGCGGCCTACGACTGGGTCCTTTACCTCCACCTGGCCGGGACGGGGCTGCTGGCCTGGCTGCTGACGCGCGAGCTGGGCGCGGGACGGGCGGGGGCGCTGGCGGCGGGCCTCCTATGGTCGGGCTCGGGCTGGCTCTGGGGGCAGGTCGGCCACCTGAACGTCATCACCACGGCGGCCTGGCTGCCCGGCATCCTCTGGACGGGCGAGCGTCTCCTGCGCCGGCCGTCGTCGGCGCGGGCCGTCCTGCTCGCGCTCTTCGTGGCGCTGGCCTGGCTGGCGGGACACCCCCAGACCTTCGCGTACGAGCTCCTGGCTCTGCTCCTCTACCTGCTGGCACGCGCGGGACGGGCGGGATGGCGCGTCCAGCTCCGCCGCGGGGCGCTCCTCCTCCTGGCGGCGGGGCTGGTGCTGGGGTGGAGCGCGCCGCTCCTGGTGGCGGCGGAGGAAGCGCGCCTCGAGTCGGTCCGCGCCGCGGTGGGGTACGACTTCCTGGTCTACGGCAGCTACCCGCCCTACATGCTCCTGCGCGCGCTCTTCCCGGGCCTCTTCGGCGGCTGGCGGGCGCAGTGGCCGGCCTTCGCCACCGCCTACTGGGGCGCCTTCGACCCCAACGAGCTGGCCTTCGGTACGGGGATGGTGGGCGCCGCGCTGGCGGCGGCAGGCCTCCTCCTGCCGGGCGGGCGGCGCGGCGGCCGGGAGGCGCCAGGGCGGCTTCCCTGGCTCCTCCTGGGCGCCGCCGGGGCGATCCTGGCGCTGGGCGGCTACGAGCCGCTCTACCGCTGGCTGGTGCGGTTGCCGGGGCTCGGCCTCTTCCGCGTCACGGCGCGGTACATGATGCTCGTCGACCTGTCGCTGGCCATGCTGGGCGGCCTCGGCGTCGACCGGCTGGCTCGGGCCCGGGAGGCCGGCTTGCGGGGGGAGGGCCCGGGCGGGGCGCGCTGGCGCCGCGCCGCGGCGCTGGCGCTGGGCGTGGCGGCGCTCGGCTGGCTGGCGGCCTTCGCCGAGCGCGCCTGGATCGCCGCCGGCCGCGCGCTGCCCGGCGAGGCGAAGGCGCTCGCCGGAGAGCGCCTGGCGCGGGCGCTGGCCACGCTCCGGCCCTCCAGCTTCCCGCTTCTCCTGCCCACGCTCCTCGCCGCGCTGGCCGCGGCGGCGCTCCTCGTGGGCGCGCGCCGCGGGGGACGGCGGGCGCGGGCGGTGGCGCTGGGCGCGGTGCTGCTGGCGGCGCTGGCGGGGGAGTACATGCAGGACCGCTTCCTCTGGTGGAGCCTCTACCCCGAGCCGAGGGAGCCGGCGCTGGTCCGGGAGGTGGCCGCGCGGCTGGGCGGGGGTGGCTCCCCCGCGGCGGGCGGAGGCTACCGCTGGTGGCTGGGCGGCGGCGCCACCGCCTGGGCGCCCACGCGGAACATGCTCTGGGGGCTTCCTTCGCCCAACGGGAACGACCCGCTGGCGCCCGCCGCCTTCGTCGAGGCGCTGGGCCTGACGCCCTGGAGGTCGGACGGCAGCACGCGCCTCGCCGCCCTCTTGCGCCAGGACGACGCGCTGGCGCTCCTGGGCGTGCGCGTCCTCCTCCTGCCGCGGGACGAGGCGGGGCTGGTCGCCGGCGACCACCGCTACCGCCCGCTGGCGGAGGGTGACGGTTTCGTCGCCTACGAGAACGTCGTCGCCCGCGGCCGCGCCTGGGCGGCGGAGCCGGGAGGCACGGTGGCGGTGCGCGAGGACCGCCCGGGGTACGCGCGCCTGGAAGTGGAGTGCAGGCCCGCCCAAGGAAGCGCTTCCTGTCCCGTCGTCTTCTCCGAGCGCTGGGACCCCGGCTGGTCGGCGGCGGTGGACGGCGCCCCGGCGCCGCTCCGCCCCTACCGCGGCCTGGTGATCGAGGTGCGGGTGCCGCCCGGCCTGCACCGGGTGGAGCTCCGCTTCGCCCCGCCCGGCTGGCCGCTCGCCCTCGCCCTGGCCGCGGCGGCGACGCTGGTCGCGGGCGCCGTCCTGGTCGCCTCGCTCCGGCGCCCGCGGGGACGCGCGCTCGCGGTATGATCGCTCCCGGGCGCCGCCGCCCCGGAGGCCGGGCCGGCCCGGGATGGGCCGGACGCCGAGAAGCCCCGGGGCGGGCCGGGCGCCGACATCCCGTCAATCCCGTCCGGAAAGGAGTACCGCAGCATGGCCTTCGAGCCGCTCTCGCTCTCCAGCCACGTCTTCGAGCACCGTTCCTCCGTCCTCACCTGGTTCCGCGGCCGCCCGGTGCTGGTGGCACAGGTGGACGGGCAGCTCTACGGGCTGGACGCCGTCTGCGCCCACATGGGCTGCGCCCTCCTCAGCGAGGTGGAGGGGAGGGAGGCGGTCTGCCCGGCGCACGGCGCCCGCTACGACCTGGCCACAGGAAGCCTGACGCAGCCCGCCGTGATCCGCCCCGAGACGCCCTGCGCCCAGGAGGAGGTGCGGACGCCGCTCCGCACCTACCGCGTGCGCGCCAACGAGAAGGGCCTTCTGGAGATCGACGCCGACTGAGAAGAACGGGGAGACGGCGACCCGGCAGCGGGGGCGGCTCCGCGCCGCCCCCCGCGCCGTCGCGGGTGCCCGCCGCGCCGGACCGCTCAGGCCGCCCGCTCCGCCTCGCTCCCGCGGCCGCTCTCGAGGAGGCGCCAGCTGAGCCAGGCCACCGCCCAGCTGAGCGCCAGGAGCGCCGCCAGCGCGTAGCCCAGGCCGTCGAAGCCGAGCCCGGCCAC
>JAIMAT010000113.1 GCA_023511835.1 Bacillota bacterium
CCCTCCGCCAGCAGCTCGCCCAGCCCCTCGCGGCGGTGGGCGATGGCCTCGATGGCCCGCACCATGGCCGCCGTGTCACCCCAGGCCAGCGCCGTCTCGCCCTCGAGGAGGCCGCGCTCGCTCGCCTCCATGCTCATGGAGAGGGCGTTGCCCGTCTCGATGGTGTCGATGCCCAGGTCGTTGCAGAGGTGGATCATGTAGGCGATGGAGGCGGCGTCGTCGTTGCCGCAGTTGACCCCCAGCGCCCAGGCGGACTCGTACTCGAAGGACTCGCCCCGTACCTTGAAGGGGCCCTCCTGGATCTCGACCTCCTTCTTGCAGGCGACGGGGCAGGCGTGGCAGGTGGGTTCGTCGACCAGGATGTGCTCGCGCACCCACTCGCCCGAGGTCAGCTCGGCCGTGGCCATGGTGGTGGTCTGGGCGTTCCGCACGGGCAGCGCGCCGGCCACGTTGGCGATGTTCATCAGGACGTTGGTCCCGTAGAGCGAGAGACCGCCCTTGCGCGGCGCCGTGATGGGGCTTTCGGCGATCAGGCGGATCGCCTCGTCGTGGGCGGGGCGGAAGGCCTCGGGATCGGCCGGCTTGGGCAGGCGCGTCGGGGCCTTGATGACCACCGCCTTCAGGTTCTTGGAGCCGGCCACCGCGCCGGTGCCGCCGCGCCCGGAGGCGCGGTCGTTCTCGTTGATCAGGCAGGCGAAACGCACCTGGTTCTCGCCCGCCGGGCCGATGGCGACGACGCTGACGTCCTCGCGTCCGTGCGCCTCCCGCAGCGCCGCCACCGTCTCGTGCACGCCCTTGCCCCAGAAGGGCCGCGCGTCGCGCAGCTCGACGCGCCCGTCCTCCACGTAGGCGTAGACGGGGTGGTCGGCACGGCCGCGGAAGACGAGGCCGTCGAAGCCCGCCCACTTGAGGCGGGCGCCGCTCCAGCCGCCCTGGTGCGAGTCGGTGACGGTGCCGGTGAGGGGCGAGCGGGTGACCACCGCCATGCGCCCGCTCATGTTGACCAGCGTGCCGGTGACCGGTCCCGTCATGAAACAGAGGATGTTCTCGGGGGAGAGGGGATCGACGTCGGGCCCGTTGTCCAGCACGAGGCGGACGCCCAGGCCGCGGCCGCCGATGTAGGTGCGCGCCAGCCGTTCGTCCATGGGCCGGTATTCGATCTGCCCGCTCGTCAGGTCGATCCAGGCGATCCGGTTCGCGTAGCCGCCCAGCATGGAACCGCCCCCACTCCATGAAGGATGCCGCGGCCGCCCGGCCCGCACGAGGGGGGGGGGAGGCGCGGCCAGTTCCACGATAAAAAGCGTTGTCAGCGGCGTCAACTTCAACCAGAAAGGCAAGTCCTTTCGCATGGCCGGCGCCGCTCGGCTCAACCGGCGCCGAGGTAGGCGCTGCGCACCTGCTCGCTGGCGCCCAGCTCGGCGGCGGGGCCGTGCAGGGCGATGCGGCCGGTCTCCAGCACGTAGCCGCGGTGGGCGACCTTCAGGGCCATGTGGGCGTTCTGCTCGACCAGCAGGATGGTGGTCCCCTGGGCGTTGATCTGGCGGATGATCTCGAAGACCTGCTGCACCAGGATGGGCGAGAGCCCCATGGACGGTTCGTCCATGAGGAGCAGCGCCGGCCGGGCCATGAGCGCGCGGCCGATGGCCAGCATCTGCTGCTCGCCGCCGGAGAGCGTGCCCGCCGCCTGGCGCCGGCGCTCGGCGAGGACCGGGAAACGCTCGTAGACCGCGGCCAAGTCGCGTTGGACGCCGGCGCCATCTCGGCGCTGGAAGGCGCCCAGGAGCAGGTTCTCCTCCACGCTCATCTCGGCGAAGACCCGGCGGCCCTCGGGCACCTGGGTGATCCCGCGCGCCACCACCTCCTGTGGCGAAAGGCGCTGGATCTCCGCGCCGCGGAAAAGGATGCGCCCCGAGCGCGGGTGGAGGAGCCCGGAGACGGTGTTGAGCGTCGTACTCTTGCCCGCGCCGTTGGCGCCGATGAGCGTGACGATCTCGCCCTCCTCCACCGAGAGGGAGATGCCGCGCAGCGCGGCGATGGGTCCGTAGCTGACGTGGACGTCCTCCAGCTCAAGAAACATCGGCGGCCGCCTCCTCGCCCAGGTAGGCCTCGATGACGCGCGGATTGCGGCGGATCTCTTCGGGGGTGCCGCGCGCGATCTCCACGCCGTGGTCGAGGACGACGATGCGTTCGCAGACGCCCATCACCACGGACATGTCGTGCTCGATCAGGAGGATGGTCAGGCCGAAGAGCCGGCGCAGATTGCGGATCAGATCCATCAGCACGCGGCTCTCCTGGGGGTTCATGCCCGCCGCCGGCTCGTCTAGGAGGAGCAGCTTCGGCTGCGTGGCCAGCGCCCGTGCGATCTCCAGCCGCCGCTGCAGGCCGTAGGGGAGGTTGCGCGCCAGCTGGCGGGCGTGCGCCCGGAGGCCGGTCAGCTCCAGCAGCTCCATCGCCCGGGAGCGGATCGCTTCCTCCCGCTCGTAGTAGGCCGGCAGGCGCAGCATCGTGGCCAGGAAGCCGGGCGCCATGCGCGCCCCGAGCGCCGCCTCGACGTTCTCCAGCACGCTCAGGCCGCGGAAGAGGCGGATGTTCTGGAAGGTGCGGGCGATGCCCAACCGGTTGACCTGGTGCGGTTTCAGGTGGCCGAGGCGGTGGCCGTCGAAGAAGAGCTCGCCCTGGGTGGGCGCGAACTCGCCCGTCAGGAGGTTGAAGACGGTCGTCTTGCCGGCGCCGTTGGGCCCGATCAGGCCGACCAGCTCGCCCGCCTCCAGCTCCAGGTTGAGGCCGGAGAGGGCCTTCAGGCCGCCGAAGGCGATGCCCAGGTCAACGGTCTTGAGAAGCGCCATCGGGGGTCACCTCCGGGAGGTCGGGCAGGGTGGCGGCCTCGGCGCGGGGGAGGGCGGCCGGCCCGGAGAGGTCGCCGCCCGCCCCCGGGCGCCGGAGGAGCCGGCCCCACGCCTGGCCCATCGCCTCGAAGCTCAGCTCCCAAGTGCCGAAGAGACCGCCGGTCCGGAAGATCATCAGGAGCACCAGCACCAGCCCGTAGAGCACCATGCGCAGCGCGGCCAGCCCCTGCAGCGCGGCGCTGAGGAGGGTGAGGGCGGCGGCGCTGACCACGCTGCCGGTGACGGAGCCGAGGCCGCCCAGGACGACGTAGACCAGGATCTCGAAGCTCTTGAGGAAGCTGAACGTGGTCGGCTGGATGACGAAGAAGTAGTGGGCGTAAAGCGCCCCCCCGATGCCGGCGAAGACGGCGCCGATCACGAAGGCCAGCACCTTGGTCCTGGTGGTGTCCACGCCCGAGTCCTCGGCCGCGATCTCGTCCTCGCGGACGGCCTTCAGGGCGAGCCCGCGACTGGAGTTGACCAGGTTCTTGACCAGGAGCACGGTCAAGAGGGTCATGGCGAAGAGCCAGGGCCAGGTGGTCAGCCGCGGGATCCCCAGGAGGCCGGTGGCGCCGCCCACGTAGTCGACGTTGTAGAGGACGGAGCGGAGGATCTCCCCGAAGCCCAGCGTGGCGATGGCCAGATAGTCGCCTCTCAGCCTCAGCGTGGGCACGCCCACCAGGAGCCCCATCAGCGCCGCGGCGAGGGCGGCCAGCAGGATGGCTGCGGCGAAGGGGAGTCCCCAGCGGGTCGTCGCCACCGCCGCGGTGTAGGCGCCCACCGCCATGAAGCCCGCGTGGCCCAGGGAGAACTGGCCGGTGAAGCCGTTGATCAGGTTGAGGCTGACTGCCAGGATGACGTTGATGCCGACGCTGAAGAGTTGGACTTGGTAGTAGGGGCTGAGCCAGCCTGAGGCGATGGCCGCCTCCCCGGCCAGGAAGGCGGCGGCCAGCACGGCCGTCACCGCCAGGTTGCCCGCCCGCAGGTAGCGCCTCACCACCGCTTACACCTTCTCCCGGACGTTCCGCCCCAGCAGGCCGGCCGGGCGGACGAGGAGGATGAGGATCAAGAGGGCGAAGGAGACGGCGTCGCGGAAGAGGCTGAACTGGGTGCCGCCCACCAGCGCCTCGATCACGCCCAGCAGGTAGCCCCCCAGCATGGCGCCGGGGATGCTGCCGATCCCGCCCAGCACCGCGGCGATGAAGGCCTTCAGCCCGGGGATGAGTCCCATCAGCGGGTCGATGCGGTTGTAGTAGAGGCCCACCAGGAGGCCGGCCACCGCCGCCAGCGCCGAGCCGACGGCGAAGGTGACGGCGATGGTGCGGTCGACGTCGATGCCCATGAGGGCGGCGGCCTGCATGTCGTAGGCGACCGCCCTCATGGCACGGCCCGTCCGTGTCCTCTGCACGAAGTAGACCAGGAGGAGCATCATCGCCACCGTCACGCCGACGATGAAGAGATCCTGCGTGGAGAGGACCAGCCCGCCTCCCAGCAGGCGGATCTGCCGCCACTGGATGGGATCCGGGAAGGCGCGCGGGTCGGGTTTGAGGACCAGGATGCCGCCGTTCTCCAGGATGAAAGAGACGCCGATGGCGGTGATGAGCGCGGCGATGCGGGGTGCGTTGCGCAGCGGGCGGTAGGCGACCCGCTCGATGAGGACCCCGGTGCCTGCGGCCACCAGCATGGCCAGGAGGAGCGCCACGCCCAGGTTCATGTTGTAGAGCGAGACGGCGAAGAAGGCGACGTAGGCGCCCACCATGTAGATGTCCCCGTGGGCGAAGTTGATCAGCTTGATGATGCCGTAGACCATCGTGTAGCCCAGCGCAATCAGGGCGTAGATGCTGCCGAGGGAGAGCCCGTTGACGATCTGCTGCAGGATGGCCGTCATGGGGGTGAACCTTCCTTCCCGGGCCGGCTCCGGTGGCGCCGGGCCGGCAGCGTCGTTCTGCCGGAGGGCGGGTCCTCCCGGGCAACCGGCGGCGGCCGCCGCGCCCCGCGCGGGCGGCCGCCTGCCTCCGGCTCCCGGCTCCGGGCCGCTACCCTTGGTTGGGCGTGATGCGCGCCTTGAAGGTCTGCTGCCCGTCCTTCATCTCGAGGATGATGACCGGCTTGACGGGGTTGTGGTTGGCGTCCATGGAGATGGTACCGGTCACGCCCTGGAATCCCTTGGTATCCGCCAGCGCCTGCCGGATCTTGGCGGGGTCGGCCGAGCCGGCGCGCTGGATGGCGTCCGCCAGGAGGTAGACCGCGTCATAGCCGAGGGCGGCGAAGCCGTCCGGCGAGTCGTTGTACTTCGCCTTGTAGGCCTGGACGAAGGCCTGCACCTTGGGGTCGGGGTCCTGCGAGGAGTAGTGGTTGGTGAAGTAGGTGT
>JAIMAT010000114.1 GCA_023511835.1 Bacillota bacterium
TCGAAGCGCCGGATGACGCCCGAGCCGTCCAGCCCGTCCAGCTCGCCCCGCCGCAGCCAGGCGGCCACGGTCTCGGGCGCGCCCCCGGCCAGCGGGGAGCGCGCCCAGGCGACCCTCTCCTCCTCGTCCATGCCGTCTCAGTCGTAGAGCGAGCAGATGGGACAGCGCCAGCTGTGGCCCGCCGGCCGCTCGGGATGCTCCAGTCCCTGCCGCGCGAAGGCGCCGCCCGCCTCGTGGTAGAGGAGACACTCCAGGGTGAAGGCTTCCTTGGAGGTCTCGGTGAGGCGGTAGGCGAAGGCGCGGTGACGGCTGCCCAGGGCGCGCAGGCGGGCCGGCAGGTCGGCGTCGTCGCGGCCCCAGCCGGTGACGTTGCCGGCGCCGTCGTAGAGGACGAAGACGCCGGGCTTCCTCTCCAGGCGGTCCAGCTGCTCCCCCTCCAGGGGGAGCGGCCCGGTCAGCCCTTCCATGCTCACCCCTCCCGGCCCAGGCGGAAGGCGGCATGCACGGCCCGCACCGCCGCCTCCGCCATCTCGGCCCGGATCAGGCAGGAGATGCTGATCTCCGAGGTGGCGATCATCTCGATGTTGATGCCCTCGTCGCCCAGCGCCCGGAAGAGGGTGGCGGCCACCCCCGGATGCGTCACCATGCCGGCGCCCACCACCGAGAGCTTGGCCACGCCGTCGTCGGCCAGGACGCCCTCGCCGTCCAGCTCCCGGCAAGCCGCCTCCGAGGCCTGGTAGGCCGTCGCCAGGTCGTCCCGCGCCACCGTGAAGGCGATGTCGTTGAGCCGCTCGCGGGAGACGCTCTGGATGATCATGTCGACGTTGACGCCCCGCCCGGCCAGCGCGCCGAAGACCGCCGCGGCCACGCCGGGGCGGTCCGGCACCTTGAGCAGCGCGATCTTGGCCGTCTTCCGGTCGACGGTCACGCCCGAGACCGGCCGGTCGTCCTCGCCCCAACCGGGCCGGCGCAGGACGCGGGTCCCCGGCGCGTCGTCGAAGGTGGAGCGGGCCTCGATGACCACGTCGTGCTCGCGCGCGTACTCCACCGCCCGGTGCTGGAGCACCTTGGCGCCCAGGCGGGCCAGCTCCAGCATCTCGTCGTAGGAGATCTCCCTCAGCGGTCGCGCGTCCGGCACGATGCGCGGATCGGCGGTGTAGACGCCGGCCACGTCGGAGTAGATCTCGCAGCGGTCGGCGCCCAGCGCCGCCGCCAGGACCACCGCCGTGGCGTCGGAGCCGCCCCGGCCCAGCGTGGTCAGGTCGCCCCGCCGGTCGACGCCCTGGAAGCCGGTGACCACCGGCACCCAGCCGCGGTCCAGCGCCTCGCGCAGCCGCTCCGTCGCCACGGCCTCCACGCGGGCCGAGAGGTGGCGGCCGTCGGTCAGCAGGCCCGCCTGCCAGCCCGTGAAGGAGAGCGCCGGGCAGCCCATGGAGCGGAGGAGGAGCGCCATCAGCGCCGCCGACTCTTGCTCTCCGGTGGCGAGGAGTGCGTCCACCTCGCGCTCGGCCTCGGACGGCCAGCGGGCCCCGTCCGCCGGCCACCGCCCGTCGCCTGCCTCCCGCCCCGCCTCTGCCGCCGTCTCCCGCGCCAGCTCCAGCAGGGCGTCGGTTCGTCCGCCCCGCGCCGAGACCACCACCACCACGCGGTCGCCGCCGCGCCACGCTTCCAGCACCCGTCGGGCCGCCTGGCGCATCGCCGCCAGGTCGGCCACCGAGCTGCCCCCGAACTTCTGCACCCGTAGCGCCAATCCGCCGCCTCGACCTCCGCCCTCCGAGCCTTGCAACTCCGGGGAGAAGCCTTCGTCACCCGCGCGGCTTCGCCTGCCGCGGCAGCGCCTCGGCGGTGGCCCCGCTCCAGAGGGGCGGGCCCTCCCGCCGCAGGCGCCAGACTCCGCGCACCAGGCCCGCGTCCAGCGCCTCCAGCGACTCGGCCAGGGCGTCCACCGTCTCCAGCGCCGTGTAGCAAGGAAGCCCGAACTCCACCGTGGCGCGCCGCAGGCCGAAGCCCCGCCGCGAGGGGTCGAAGCCCCGGCTCGGCAGGTCGACCACACCACCCAACTGCCGCTCCGCCAGCGCCGCCAGCGCCTCGCCGTAGGTGAGGGCGACCACCTCCAGCCCGCTGACGCGCAGGCGCTCCGCCGTCCCCGGCGTGGCGAAGAGGCGGAAGCCGAGCCGCTCCAGGCGCCGGGCGCGTTCGATGAGCGCCGCCCGCAGGGCGGGGGGCGCGGAGAGGAGGAGAGTCCGCCGCGGCGGGAGGAGGCCCGCCGCCTGCAACGCCCGCGCCAGCGCCTCGCCCCGGCTGCGGCCGAAGCCCATCACCTCGCCCGTGGAGCGCATCTCCGGGCCGATCGCCACCTCCGCCCGGCGCACCTTGCCGGTGGAGAAGACCGGCGCCTTGGCCGCCACCGCGGCCGGCGGCGGGAGGAGGCCGTCCGCCTGCGCCAGCCCCAGCTCCGCCGCCGCCTGCGCCAGCGGCTGGCCCAGGGCAGCGCGGATGGCCAAGTCCACCAGCGGCACGCCCGTCGCCTTGCTGACGAAGGGGACGGTGCGCGAGGCGCGCGGGTTGACCTCCAGGACGAAGAGCTCGTCGCCGCGCAGGACGAACTGGATGTTGAAGAGGCCGCGCAGCCCCAGGGTGGCGCCGATGCGGCGCGTCACCCCCACCAGCTCGTCCAGGCTCCGCCCCTGCAGCGCGGCGGGAAGGAGCGCCACCGAGTCGCCCGAGTGGACTCCGGCGCGCTCCACGTGCTCCATCACGGCCGGGATCAGCGTCTTCTCGCCGTCGGTGACCGCGTCCACCTCCAGCTCGCGTCCCTCCACGAAGCGGTCCAGGAGGAGCGGCGCGCCAGGATGGGCGCGTTGGGCCTCCTCCAGCCAGCGCTCGAAGCTCTCCCGCTCCCGCACCACCGACATGCCGCGCCCGCCCAGGACGAAGCTGGGCCGGAGCATGAGCGGGAAGCCCAGCCGGGCCGCCACCTCGCGCGCCTCCTCGGGCGAGCGGGCGGTGCCGCCGGCCGGCTGGCGGACGCCCAGCGAGGCGAGCCAGGCGGCGCAGCGTTCCCGGTCCTCGGCCCGCGCCACCGCCTCCGGCGGCGTCCCCAGCACCGGCACCCCGGCCGCCTCCAGCCCCGCCGCCAGCTCGAGCGCCGTCTGGCCGCCGTACTGGACGAGCGCCCCCCGCACCCGCTCGCGGCGGGCGACGGCGAGCACGTCCTCCAGCGTCAGCGGCTCGAAGTAGAGCGCGTCGGCCACGTCGAAGTCGGTACTGACCGTCTCCGGGTTGTTGTTGACGATGACCGCGCGGTAGCCGGCCCGCTGCACGGCCAGGACCGCCCGCACGGCCGAGTAGTCGAACTCGATCCCCTGGCCGATGCGGATGGGCCCGGCGCCGATCACCAGCACGGACGGCCGCGGGTCGCCGGCCCCGGCCTCCGCCTCGCCCTCGCGCCGCCAGCCGCCGGCGGTCAGGCGGAACCGTGGCCGGAAGTGGGTGGAGTAGAAGTAGGGCGTCCGCGCGGGGAACTCGCCGGCGCAGCTGTCCACCTCGAGATAGCCCGGTTCCAGCCCCGCCTCCTCGCGCCGGCGCCGCACCTCCTCCTCCTCCAACCCGGCCAGGCCGGCCAGCTCGGCGTCGCCCAGGCCGGCCCGCTTCGCCTCGGCCAGCAGCCCGTCCGCCAGCGGCTCCGCGCGCACGCGCGCCAGCAGCCGGCCGAGGCGCTCCAGGCGACGCAGAAAGAAGGGGTCGATGCCCGTCGCGCGCGCCCTCTCCAGCGGGAGACCCAGGGCGAAGGCGGCCACCAGCCGCTCCAGCCGGCCGGCGTGGGGCGCCAGCGCCGCCTCCGCCACCCGGTCCGGCCCCCCCTCGTCGTGCAGGCGCTCCAGCTCGGCCAGCGCCCGGACCAGCACGGCACCCTGGTCGAGGGAGCGGAGCGCCTTGCCGAAGGCGCCCTCGAAGCTCCGGTCGATGGCCATGACCTCGCCCGTCGCCTGCATCTGCGTGCCCAGCCGCGGCTCCGCCAGGGGGAACTTGTCGAAGGGCCAGCGCGGCACCTTCAGCACCACGTAGTCGAGCGCCGGCTCGAAGCAGGCGCTGGTGCCCGTGATGGGGTTGCGTACCTCGGCCAGGCGGAGGCCCAGGGCCAGCTTGGCGGCCACCTGGGCGATGGGGTAGCCGGTCGCCTTGGAGGCCAGGGCGCTGGAGCGGCTGACGCGCGGATTGACCTCGATCACCCGGAAGGTGAAGGGCTTCCCCTGCGGCGCCACGGCGAACTGGACGTTGCAGGCGCCGACGATGCCCAGCGCGTCGACGATGCGGAAGGCGGCCTGGCGCAGCGCCTGATGCTCCAGGTCGGTCAGCGTCTGGGCGGGCGCCACCACCACGCTGTCGCCGGTGTGGATGCCCACCGGATCGACGTTCTCCATGTTGCAGACGGCGATGCAGGTGCCCTCGGCGTCGCGGAGCACCTCGTACTCGATCTCGCGCCAGCCCCAGATGCTCTCCTCCAGGAGCACCTCGCCCACCGGGCTGAG
This sequence comes from Bacillota bacterium, assembly GCA_023511835.1. Lineage (NCBI taxonomy): Bacteria > Bacillati > Bacillota > Bacillota bacterium. The sequence goes on from JAIMAT010000114.1 coordinate 4,533, forward strand.
GGCGAGGCCGCGCTCCACCAGCGCCTCCATCTCTGCGGCCGTGGCCGCCAGGCCGCCGCCGGTGCCGCCCAGCGTGTAGGCCGGGCGGACCACCAGCGGCAGCCCGTGCTGGCGCGCCCAGGCTCGCGCCTCCTCCAGCGAGCGGACCGGCCGGCTGGGCGGGATGGCCATGCCCAGCTCCAGCATGGCCTCGCGGAAGGCGGCGCGGTCCTCCGCCTTCTCGATGGCCTCCAGCGGCGTGCCCAGCAGGCGGACGCCCCAGCGCTCCAGGATGCCGCTGCGCGAGAGCTCCCGTGCCAGGTTGAGGCCCGTCTGTCCGCCGAAGCCGGCAAGCAGGCCGTCCGGCCGCTCCGCGCGGATCACTTCCTCCAGCCGCCGCGCCTCCAGCGGCTCCAGGTAGACGCGGCCGCCCACCTCGGGGTCGGTCATGATGGTGGCCGGGTTGGAGTTGACCAGGACGGTCTCCACGCCGGCCTGGCGAAGCGCCCGGCAGGCCTGCGTACCCGAGTAGTCGAACTCGGCCGCCTGGCCGATGACGATGGGGCCGGAGCCGATGACCAGCACGCGGCGGACGGCGGGCGGGGCCACGGGCTCGGGGAGGGCGGGCTCAGGCAACCTCAAGCCCCCTCCAGGCGGCCACCCGGGCCACGAACTGGCGGAAGAGGGCGCGCGACTCCAGCGGTCCCGGCGCGCCTTCGGGGTGGAACTGGA